>JAEYTV010000243.1 GCA_023433855.1 Pseudomonadota bacterium
CGTCATCCCCCATATCGATTCCTTCATGGAGGACGGCTACACGAAGGAAGAGTGGAAGGTTCTGGCCGAGACGAAGAAGATGCTCGACCCGAAGATCAAGGTGACCTGCACCGCCGTGCGCGTCCCCGTCTTCATCGGCCACTCCGAATCCGTTAATATCGAGTTCGAGAACGAGATCAGCGCCGAGCAGGCGCGCGACATCTTGCGGGAAGCTCCGGGCTGCCTCGTCATCGACAAGCAAGAGAACGGCGGCTACATCACGCCTTATGAGTGCGCCGGTGAGGATGCAACCTACATCTCGCGTATCCGCGAGGACGCCACGGTCGAGAACGGACTGAATATGTGGGTGGTTTCGGACAACCTCCGGAAGGGCGCTGCGTTGAATGCAGTGCAGATTGCGGAGCTCTTGGTCAATCGTGGCCTTGTCAAGCCTCGCAAGGCCGCTGCCTGACGTCGGAGAGACGCTCTCAAGCATCTTTAGACAGGACCACCCGCTTGTGAAGGCGGGGGTCACACGAAGCGCAGCTCACGAACTGTTCAGAACGGGTGAGTTGCGAAGTAGATGGACCAACGCCATAAGGCGGAATACACACATCCTCCGGACGTCCCGCTCCGGTCAAGAACAGGTTGACACATGAAGAAGATTCTAGCGGCAGGACTGATCGCCATCGGATCTACCTTTGCCACGCCGGCCCTCGCCGCCCTTCAATGTGGAAACGATTCCTCCGGCTTTGCCCGCTGGGTCGAGGAGTTCAAGCGCGTGGCGCCTTCGAACGGCATCAGTCCTGCCGTGATCCAGAAGGCATTCGCCGACGTGTCCTATAATCGTGACACGATCCGGGCAGACCGCGGCCAAAAAAGCTTCAAGCTGTCGTTCAACGAATTCATGAAGAAGCGGGGCGGTGCTGCCATCATCTCCCGCGGCCGGACCATGAAATCCGGCAATGCCGCGCTCTTTGCAGCGATCGAGCGCCGTTATGGCGTGCCGCCCGGCCCCCTGCTCGCCATCTGGGGCATGGAAACCGGCTTCGGCGGCTTCCTGGGTAACCAGCATACGCTGTCAGCAGTCGCCACTCTTGCCTACGACTGCCGCCGCTCCGCCTATTTCACGGAGCAGCTTTATGCCGCCCTGCAGCTTGTCGCCCGCGGCGACCTGAGCCCGTCCGCTCGCGGTGCCGCCCATGGCGAAATCGGCCAGACCCAGTTCCTGCCGCTGAACGTTATCCGCTACGGCGCAGACGGAGATGGAGACGGCCATGTGGACATGGTCCGCTCCCGCGCCGATGCCCTTGCTTCAACGGCCAATTTCCTGCGGGGTCACGGCTGGCATCCCGGTGCCGGCTATCAGCCGGGAGAACCCAATTTCGCCGCCATCCAAGGCTGGAATGCCGCTTCTGTCTATCAACAGGCGATAGCGCATATCGGCGCCCAGATCGACGGGCTCGAAACCAGTTCACGCTAGCGCCTCAGTCTGAGGCCTCTGCTTCGGCCGGCTGTTCGCCGAGATCTGGGCGGACGAAGTCACCCTTGCTGTTCATCACCCACAGCTCGCCGGTTGATATGTCGAACCAGGCACCATGGATGCTGAGCTCGCCTTCCTGCCCACGGTTACGGACAAAGGGGAACGTCTGCAGGTTGGCGATCGAGTTACGGATCGATACCCGCTCCAGCGCCGTCTGGCGCTCGGCCTGCGTCATGTAGTCGTTGCTTTGGATCTGTTCGGCCGCGGGGCGCACGAGGCTCATCCAGCGGCCGATGAAATCTCCCGGAGAAAGAGGTTCCATGGCAGGATCGAGCGCCGCCTGGATCCCACCGCAGCGCCCGTGTCCCATGACGACGATATTGCGGATCTTCAGAACCTGCACGGCATATTCGAGTGCAGCGGAGGTGGCGTGGAACTGGCTATCCGGCTCGTATGGCGGAACCATGTTGGCGACATTGCGCACGACGAACAGCTCGCCAGGACCACAGTCGAAGATCGTTTCAGGGGCCGCTCGCGAGTCGCAGCAGGCAACAACCAGCGTGTGCGGCTCCTGACCCGTATCCGCCAGCACGCGATACCGTTCACGTTCGTCGCTGTAGCGACCGCTCATGAAGTTGCGATAACCTGTCAGAAGTCTGTCTGGGAAGTCCGTCATGGTCAAAGGATTATAGTGCTGCTCGGTGAAGATCAACGGCCATTGTGCAGGTGGTTGGCCTAGCGCTTCGAACGCTGAAGCGGATGCATGAGCCGGCGCATCTGCACCATCGCCATGGGTGACGAGAGGCTCGCCGCATCCGTTTCGAGCGTGAGTTCATCACCGCCCCGTTTCGCCGTTCGGGCAAGAACCTCGAAGACACTGGCAGTGGTCAGTTGGAGGGCCTTCTCGTCATCCATGCCTGCCATGGTCCGGGCGAGAAAGAGGGCGCTCGTCAGATCACCCAGACCGTTGGGTGGGTTGTCGATCAATCGGTGTTCCGCAAGCAGCGCATGCTTGCCCGTCACATAGAGGTTTCCGGTGCCGCCAGCCATCATGGCAACGGCCGACGTGATGAGGACACGCGGCGGACCGAGGGAAATTGCTGCGTCCATGATGGCGTTGTTGGTTTCGAGAGCTGCACCGGAAAGCCAGGCAAGTTCATAGCGGTTCGGGGTAGCGATCGTCGCGAGCGGAATAAGCTCGTCGCGGATTGCTTCAGCGGTAGACTGCGGAATGTAAAGCCCGCCGATATCCCCCATCACCGGGTCGCAGACATACAGGAGATCGGGGTTCCGCTCACGAAGCGCCCGGATGAGCCGGGCCACTGACCGCGGCTGGCCGGCACTTCCGAAATAGCCGGTCAGAACCGCGCCTACCTCACCGATCCAGGGAGCACGTATAAGATCGTCGATGGCTTTGTCGAAATCTGCCTCGGAAAAGGTCAGCCGCGTCGACGGACCATGCCCGGGGTGCCAGGGGAGCACGACCGTTGGCATAGCCCACACGGGAAACCCGAGCACCTCGAGCGCAAACACAGCCGCGCGATTACCGACCGACCCACGCACCACATGGCTCGATATCACGATAACGGCGCTGCTGGCGTGCTGCATGGCTAAAGTTCCTGCTTCCAAGCCTGTTGATGATTCCTTCTCAGGACCATGTCAACATCACTTGCAGGAAAGAGCCTTGTCTCGGCTTGCTTCGCCGACATGGATCGGCCACCTTGCCGCAAGTCGGGCAGGATTTATTCGGTTCGTATGAGGATGAGGGGGAAACGCCATGGGCACCAGACAAAATCCAAAGCGAGACAGGCAGATCAGCCTTGCCCAGAAGATTGCCGACCGCAGCGGGGCTCCCTTCCTGGATCCCTCCATCCTGTTCGGACGGGCCAGCATTGACGATCTGGACAGCTATACGCCTGAGATGCTGGCGCTTTGCGCAAGACATGCGGCGGAACGGCTGAAGACCTGGACGCGGATCCGGGCCGAAGTGACGGTGGAACCGATCCCCGGGGTTGAGCCGGACGGCATTCCGGTCTCCGTCCTGACGGTGATCGACCGGAACATGCCATTCCTGTTCGACTCGGTCATGGGCGAGGTTACGGCGACCCACCGGACGATCACCATGGCGGTCCATCCGATCCTGCTGCTGGAACCGGGCAAGGACCCGGTCCTGCGGTCCAATGAACAGCCAGGTAACCCTGCTCACCACGTCAGCCTGATGCAGATTCACTTGGGTCCCCTGACTGCTGAACAATCGGCCTCTCTCGCCGACCGCATCCGTCAGGTGCTCGATCAGGTTCATCTGGCGATCACGGACTGGAGCGCCATGCTGGAGGTTCTGGAAGGCGCCGCTCAACAGCTCTCCAACTCGCCGAGCCGTCGCAAGGCTGATCGCGACGAAGCCCTCGCTTTCCTCGCCTGGCTCCGCGATGACAACTTCACCTTTCTTGGAATGCGTGAATACGTCTACTCCGGCCGCGGTGCCGCCGCCAAGGTCGAACGTGGCACGGGCCGCGGTCTTGGCATCCTTTCTGATCCGGACGTTCTGGTATTGCGTCAAGGCAAGGACGCGGTGATGACAACGCCGGAGATCATCCAATTCCTGGATGGTCCCGACTTCCTCATCGTCACCAAGGCCAACGTCAAGTCGGTGGTGCACCGGCGGGCCTATATGGACTATGTGGGGGTCAAGCGGTTCGACGAGAAAGGCAAGGTCGTCGGAGAGCTGCGTATTGTCGGGTTGTTCACGGCAACGGCCTACACGCATTCGCTGAGAGAGGTCCCCCTGCTGCGGGCAAAAGCCACTCGCATCGAGGAGCGTTTCGGGTTTGATCCCAACAGCCACTCGGGCCGCATGCTGGCAAACACTCTTGAAACCTATCCGCGGGATGACCTGTTCCAGATCGACACGAACGTTCTTGCGACCTTCTGCGAACAGATAATGGAGCTCAGCGAGCGCCCGCGGGTGCGTGTTCTTCCGCGGATCGATCATTTCGACCGGTTCGTTTCCGTCATCGTCTATGTTCCGCGCGAGGACTACAACTCCCTGGTGCGAGAGAAAGTCAGCGATTATCTTGCGCGAGTTTACGACGGTCACGTCTCTGCCTACTATCCGGCCTTCCTTGAAAGTCGCGTCGCACGCGTCCACATCATCATTGGAAGGCGTGTCGGCAAAACCCCACGCATCTCCCAGGCCGAACTCGAAGACGCCATACGCCTCATAGCGACACCCTGGGAGGAGCGTTTTTCCACCCTTGCCGCGCAAGGTCCGCGGCTGTCCGTCACACAAGCGTTCCAGGAAGCCTTTTCGCCAGAAGAGACCGTTGGGGACCTGCCTGACATAGCTGCCTGTGCCGCTGGAGAGGTTATCCGCATCCGCTTCTACCGCCGGCCTGGCGACCGCCCCGACACCGTCGCCTTGAAGATCTTCCATAGCCAAGAGCACTTGTCGCTGTCGCGGCGCGTGCCCTTGCTCGAGAACCTCGACTTTCATGTCGTCAGCGAACAGACGTTCGAGATTGAAGTCGGTGCGGACGGCAACCGCGTTATCTTGCATGACATGGAACTGCAGCTTGGGGGGTTCCGCGAGATCGACCTTCTGCGCGAAGGACCTCTCCTTGAAGACGCCTTCCTGTCGGCCTTCGCGGGGCGGACCGACAATGACCGCTTCAACCGGCTGGTTCTTCTGGCTGGCTTGTCTGCCCGTGAGGTTACTGTTCTGCGAGCCTATGCGCGGTACCTGCGTCAGACGGGAATTGTCTATTCCCAGAACTACATCGCCGATGCGCTCGCCAAGTACCCGTCGATCGCGGAAGCCTTGTTCCGGCTCTTCCACGCCGGGTTCGATCCGCAACTCACGAGCAAGCAGCGCTTGAAGAGGCTCACAGAACAACATGCACGGATCGAGGAGGCACTTTCCGGAGTCCCTAACATCGACGAGGATCGTACCTTCCGCCGCTATGTGAATGCGATCGATGCGACACTGCGCACCAACTACTTTCAGCAGGACCCGGACGGATCGCCGAAGCAGATGCTCGCGTTCAAGCTCGATCCAAAAATGCTCGACGGCCTGCCCGAGCCTCGCCCTTTCCGGGAGATTTTCGTCTATGGCACGGAAGTTGAGGGTGTTCACCTGCGCTTCGGCAAGGTGGCGCGTGGGGGTATCCGGTGGTCCGACCGTGGCGAGGACTATCGCACCGAGATCCTCGGCCTTGTGAAAGCGCAGCAGGTGAAGAACGCCGTGATCGTGCCTGTCGGAGCCAAGGGAGGCTTTTTTCCGAAGATGCTTCCATCCCGGGGTTCCCGCGAGGAG
Organism: Pseudomonadota bacterium; assembly: GCA_023433855.1. GTDB lineage: Bacteria > Pseudomonadota > Alphaproteobacteria > Rhizobiales > Rhizobiaceae > Neorhizobium. Next base: position 5,775 of record JAEYTV010000243.1, read on the forward strand.
ACTTTTGCGGCGGGGGCGGCAGCATACAAGACCTATATTCGCACCCTGCTCTCGATCACCGACAATATCGTCGGAGGCAAGATCGTCCCCCCGGAAAACACCGTTCGGCTCGACGATGACGATCCCTATTTCGTGGTGGCTGCAGATAAGGGCACGGCTACCTTCTCCGACACCGCCAATGCCCTGGCGCAGGAAGTGGGGTTCTGGCTGGACGATGCCTTCGCCTCAGGCGGCTCGGCCGGATACGATCACAAGAAGATGGGAATTACCGCCCGCGGCGCCTGGGAGGCAGTGAAGCGCCATTTCCGGGAGAAGGACATCGACATCCAGACGGCGCCGTTCACGGTCGCGGGTGTCGGCGACATGTCCGGAGACGTTTTCGGCAACGGCATGCTGCTGTCGCGCACGATCCGGTTGGTCGCCGCCTTCGATCATCGCGACATCTTCATCGATCCCGATCCGGACACCGAGAAATCATTCGCGGAGCGCGAGCGGCTTTTCAAACTGCCTCGCTCGAGCTGGCAGGATTATGATCGCGCAGCGTTGTCTGAAGGCGCCATGATCATTTCGCGTGCGGAGAAATCCGTAAAGCTCACGCCGCAAGCTGCAGCCGCGATCGGTCTGGAGAAGGCTGCGGCAACGCCCTTTGAGATCATCACGGCGATCCTGAGAAGCCCCGTCGACCTTCTCTGGTTTGGCGGCATCGGCACTTACATCAAGTCGAGTTCGGAAACAGATGCCGAAGTCGGCGACCGTGCAAACGACCCGGTTCGCGTGACAGCCGGCGAAGTGTGCGCGCAAGTCATCGGCGAGGGCGCCAATCTTGGCATGACCCAGAAGGGCCGCATCGCATATGCACTTGCCGGCGGGCGCTGCAACTCGGACGCCATCGACAATTCGGCGGGCGTCAACTCCTCCGACGTGGAGGTCAACATCAAGATTGCCTTGAACCCTGCCCTGCAGGATGGGCGCCTGAGCCGCGCCAAGCGGGACCAACTGTTGGCATCCATGACGAACGAGGTGGCTCGGCTTGTCTTGCGCAATAATTACTTACAGCCGCTGGCGATCTCCCTGACAGAACGGAAAGGTGTTGCCAACCGCGAAGAGCTTTCACGCCTGATGTCCGTGCTCGAGGCTCAGGGGGTGCTGAACCGAAAGGTGGAGACACTTCCGACTGACCTGGAACTTGCCGAACGTTACCTCGCAGGCCAACCCTTGACCCGTCCCGAGATCGGCACCCTGCTTTCCTATGCAAAGATCGTGCTCTTCGACACCCTTCTGGAAAGCGATGTTCCCGATGATCCCTACTTCTCCTCGACCCTTGCCGCCTATTTCCCGCCGAAGATGCAGAAGGCCTACGCGCGGGACATCGCGAGACACAGGCTTCACCGCGAGATCATAGCAACGTCCCTCGCCAACGAGGCGATCAATCGCGGGGGTCCTGGTTTCATACAGCAGGTCAGCGATGTGACGGGCGCCACCCCGGCGAGGGTTGTCAAGGCGGCCTTCCTCGCCCGAGACGGCTTCGAGCTGCCCGCGCTCTGGGCCAGCATCGA
>JAEYTV010000027.1 GCA_023433855.1 Pseudomonadota bacterium
ATTTATCGCCGACAGCGCCAGCGCTTCTTTCCGCTGCCGGATTATGACCTCAGCGAACCGAATGTTGTCCGGCTTACCATCCACGGCCGCGTGGTCGATGCCGCGTACAGCCAGCTTCTCATGCAACAAACCGGGTTGCCATTGGCAGATGTTCTCGCCCTGGACCGGGTGCAGAAGCATCTGCCGATCACCGATGACGCCATCCGCCACCTTAAGCAGAAGCACCTGATCGAAGGTCGGAAACCGAAATTCTTCATATCCGCCAGTGTGGCGAATGCGACATCGCAGAAGGCGCACTACATCAGGACGCGGGCGTTCGACGACCACCATTACGAGGAAATGATTGTGGGATTTCTAAGAGAGTTTGGTCAGGCCTCAAGAAAGGAAATCGACGACCTTCTGCGCGACAAGCTCAGCGAAGCGCTGAACGATTCGCAAAAAAGAAGCAAAATAGGCAATCTTTTAAGTGGCTTAAGGATTAGGGGGCGAATCCACAACGTTGGATCCAAAGCTGTACCCGAGTGGCGACTTATGGACTAAACAGTGAACATTCTACGAAAGCCCTAAGAGAGCTAAGAAAGAAATCTAAGAAAGCCAACGTCCGATGAAGCTCAAATTCAAGGTCCAGCCGTACCAGACCAACGCCGTCGATGCGGTCGTCGATTGCTTCGCGGGCCAGCCCAAGAACGATAGCCTGTCCTATCGGATCGATCCGGGTCGCAAGGCACAGACAAGCGCATTTGAGGAGGGGTTCAAGAACGCCGACTTCGCGATCAGTGAAACGCAGATCCTGGAGAACATTCAAAAAGTCCAGCGGCGTCAGAACCTGACTTTGTCACAATCCCTGACCGAATTCACCAATTTCAACAACCGTGGTGAGCGTGTGGCCGTGGCAGCCGCTTACAAGAAGGATGCCCTTGCCGCGACCCGCGTCCACCTTGACGTCGAGATGGAGACCGGGACAGGCAAAACCTACTGCTACATCAAGACCATCTTCGAGATGAACGAGCGCTATGGCTGGTCGAAATTCATCATCATGGTGCCGTCCATTGCCATCCGCGAGGGTGTTTCGAAGTCACTGTAGATCACTGCCGACCATTTCACCGAAAGCTACGGCAAGAAGGCCCGGTTCTTCATCTACAATTCCAAGCGCCTGCATGAGCTGGAGAGCTTCTCGTCCGATGCCGGCATCAACGTGATGATCATCAACATCCAGGCCTTCAATGCGCGGGGCGCCGATAATCGTCGTATCTATGACGAGTTGGACGACTTCCAGTCCCGCAAACCGATCGACGTCATCGCCTCCAACAGGCCGATCATCATCCTCGACGAGCCGCAGAAAATGGAAGGCGCGGCGACGATGGAGGCGCTGCCAAAGTTCAAGCCGCTGATGATCCTGCGCTACTCGGCCACCCATAAGACGCAGCACAGCCGCATCCACCGGCTCGACGCACTCGACGCCTATAACCAAAAACTGGTGAAGAAGATCGCCGTGCGCGGCATCCATACCCGCGGACTGGCAGGGACCAACGCCTACCTCTATCTCGAAGGCATCGACATTTCCAAGAAGGCACCCGTCGCCCGGATCGAGCTGGAAGTGAAACTAGCCTCCGGGGAGATCAAGCGACAGCTTCGGCGTCTCGAATTTCGCGACGATTTGTTCGCTTTGTCCGGTGAGCTGGACCAGTATCACGGCTTCACGATCAGCCAGATCGATGCTGTCAGCGAAACGGTCGAATTCACGAACGGCATCATCCTGAAGGCTGGCGAGGCCAATGGCGACGTCTCGGAGCGTGATATCCGTCGCATCCAGATCCGAGAAACCATCAAGGCGCATTTCGACAAGGAGAAGCAGCTCTTCTCCCGTGGCATCAAGGTGCTTTCGCTCTTCTTCATCGACGAGGTGGCGAAGTATCGCGACTACGCCCAGGCGGACGAGAAGGGCGAATATGCCCGCGTCTTCGAGGAGGAGTATGCGCTCCTCAAAGACGAGTACCTGTCGGAACTTGCAATCGACAACGAAACCTATCGGAAATACCTAGCCGGCATCGACGCCTCAAAAACCCACAACGGCTATTTCTCAATCGATAAGAAGACCAACCGCCTGAAGGACCCCGACGTTTCCAAAACGGGCGACAACAAAGGACAGTCCGAGGATCCGGACGCCTACGACCTGATCTTGAAAGACAAAGAACGGCTGCTGTCCTTCGCCGAGCCAACACGGTTCATTTTCTCCCACTCCGCGCTGCGTGAAGGGTGGGACAACCCGAACGTCTTCGTCATGTGCATGTTGAAGCACAGTGACAACACGATCTCACGCCGGCAGGAAGTCGGCCGCGGACTGCGATTGAGCGTCGACCAGAATGGCGACCGTATGGACAGTCCCGCGACGGTGCATGACATCAACGTGCTGACGGTCGTCGCCAGCGAGAGCTACAGGAACTTCGTTGACGCGCTGCAGAAGGAGATGGTCGAAGCGCTCACGGCCCGTCCGCGCCAGGCGAATGAAGAGTATTTCAAGGGCAAGGTGCTGCAGACCGAGGATGGAAGCGTCGAGGTATCGCCGGACATGGCCGCAGGTATCGAGTTCTACCTGGTGCAGAACGGGTATGTGGATCGGCAGAAAAACATCACCGAAAAGTATCAGACCGCTCGTCACAACGGCACGATCGCAGAGCTGCCCGATGATTTGAAGCCCTACACGGACGAGATCCTGGTCCTCGTCGATGGTGTCTTCAGCGAACTGCAGTTGCCGAAGTTGCAGGATGACCGCCGCTCCAAGACCAATCCACTGAACGACAACTTTCACCGCAAAGAGTTCCAGGAGCTCTGGAACAGGATCAACCAGAAGGCTGTCTACCGGGTAGAGTTCGATCCAGCCGAACTGGTACGCAAGAGCGTGAGCGCGCTCGACGGCCATCTTCGCGTGACCCCGCTTCAATATACCGTCACGAGCGGGATTCAGCAGGAGGGCTTCACCTGTGATACGATCGAAGACGGCAAGAGCTTCCGTGAAAAGGAGCAGGCAACCTATCAGGCCGAAACCGTCACATCACTGGTGAAGTACGATCTGCTTGCCAAGCTTGCCGAGGCCACGCAGCTCACACGGCATACAATCGCGGAGGTCTTGTCAAAAATCCAGCCGGGCGTGTTTGCGCAGTTCAAGCAAAATCCCGAACACTTCATCAGCGAAGCCACGCGCCTGATCATCGAGCAGAAGGCATCAATGGTCATCGAACGCCTGACTTACGACGCGGTTTCCGAGCGTTACGAAACCAATATCTTCACGGCCAGCCAAACCGTGCAGGACTTCTCGAGGGCAAGCGAAAAACTAAAGAAGCACGTCTACGACTATGCCCTCCTCGATTCCGACACCGAGCGCAAATTCGTCGAGCAGTTGGATACGAGCAGCGAGATTGTCGTCTACGCCAAACTCCCCAGGGGCTTCGCAATCCCGACGCCAGTGGGCGACTACAATCCTGACTGGGCGATCTCATTCAAGGAAGGCTCGGTCAGGCACATTTATTTCGTCGCTGAGACCAAGGGCACGCTCTCTTCGCTCAAGATGCGGGAATTCGAGAGCACAAAGATCGAGTGCGCCCGCCGGTTCTTCAAAGAAATCGGCAACAAGGTGACATCCGATCGGGTGAAGTATGACGTGGTAACGGATTATTCGAGATTGATGGACGTGGTGAGGAGCGCATGAACCCGTCGACCGCCCCTCGGTACCAATCCTCCTCAAAAGACTATGCCCGATGATCCCCGACTACCAGACGCTCATGCTCCCGGTACTTCGCGTCGCGGCCGAAGGCGAAACGCGCGTGGCTGAGGTCGCAGAGCGAATCGCTAATGATCTGGGCCTGACGCCGGAGGAACGAGAAGAGCTTCTGCCGAGCGGGCGCCAGCGTCTGCTGCACAACCGCATCCATTGGGCTAAGTTTTACATGAGCAAGGCAGGCCTAATCGCTTCGCCGGCACGTGGCCGCTTTATCGCTACGGAAAAAGGCAAAGCGCTTCTGGCGACTGTGCCGGAACGGATCGACGTGGGTCTCCTGATGCAGGAGCCGGAATTCCGTGAGTTCTACAGGAACGAAGGTGGCGCCACCGGACAGGAAGGCGCAATCGTCAAGATCAGTGACCCCGTCTCGGCAACGACGCCGGAGGAGCAGATCGATGTGGCCCATGCCGCGCTGATGGCAGCATTGCGCGATGAACTGCTGCAGCGCATCCTCGCCAACAGTCCCGCGTTCTTCGAACAACTGATTGTCGATCTACTGGTTGCCATGGGCTACGGCGGCAGTCACAAGGACGCTGCCGCGCAACTAGGTCGCTCCGGCGACGGCGGGGTCGACGGTATCGTCAATGAGGACCGTCTTGGCCTAGACCGCATCTATGTTCAGGCCAAACGTTACGCGCCAGGTAGTCCGGTGGGTCGCCCAGATGTCAACGGCTTCGTCGGAAGCCTCGTCGGCCTCGGCGCCACCAAAGGCGTCTTCGTCACCACGTCGACCTTCAGTCAGCCGGCCCGCGATTATGTCAGGGCACCTTGCCCAGCGGGTAATCTTGATCGACGGCCGGGAGCTGGCGGACCTGATGAGAGAGCACGGCGTCGGTGCTCGCGGTTACCGTACCGTCGAGTTCAAGCGGCTGGACGAGGACTTTTTCGGCGAGGAGTGATCTGTTGACGCAGGCCGGGGCGTGACGGAAATCATTTCCGCCTCCTCAACCCTTGAACACCTCTTTGCGGTGATATTGCAAAAACTGCGAATGCGGCCGCTCGTCCGCGCGTGTCGGCACAAGCAGGCGTCGCTCCGGATTGATGAGCCGCGTGACGGTATCGGGAACGCCGCCACTCGCTATCAGTAGGGTGTAGTCGTCATCGACGGAGATCAGGCCGCGATCGAACATCCAGTGCACGGTTCCGGACAATGCGAGGCCGTTGCGAACGCTATCCGGCCCGCGATCTGCGACCGGACGAATATGCGCGGCCTGAACTTCGGAGCGTCCGCCACCATTGATCAGCTTCAGGCCGGTGACGGCGCAGGTGTCCTGGTAGGCGGCCTTGATCGCCACGGAAAAGGCTCGGTCCCGAAAGGGGCGCTGCACCACTTGCGAGACGATCCGTCTGTCGATGCTGTCGATCTCGTAGGGCATCTGCGGATTTTCACCAAACCCAAGACGCGCCTCCTCGGCCGGATCGGGCCCCGGTCGCTCGCGGTCTCGTCGACCAAGCACATGCGCGAAGCCGGCGGCGAGGATCAGGTCGTATTCTTCATCCGGGATGTTGCGGACGGCGCGCCCGAAGGCGCCCTTGTTCGTTGAGCCGTCCTCCTTGCGCAGGCCGCTCTCATAATAGTGGTCAGCCTCCTTGAACGGCACGGCGTGGTCGAACTGCAGAAAGTCCTCGATCAGCGCATAGAAGTGGTCGGCCTTTGAGGGATCCTCAATGATGTCGGAGATCCTGGCCGTCGCGAAATAAGCCTGCCTGCCACCCGTCTTCATGAGATCACCGCTGGGCCGCCGCGGCTCGTAGTAGACGATCCAGTCTCCCCGCGCCGCCTCGACCTGGCGCAGATAGGTGCGTGGGAAATGATACTGCTGCTCCGGAAGGTCGTTGTAGGTCGGATCGACCTTGGTCGTCAGAATTGCCTTTGCCATGAGCGCGCTCTTTCATGCTGACGAGTTGCGACCGGTCCGTTCTGGCTACCAGGTGGGGCAGCATGTTGAAAGGGGCGCTTGGGTGGACACGGGCCGGAAAGCGCCAAGGCGGCACTCGTATTAAGTGTAGACGTTTCTTGCCGCAACGAGAAGCAAGATTCCTCTGCCAAGGGGGCAAACTGCCCAATCCTCAAGTAAATATAGTATTGTTTTATGTATAAATCCTGGCAACAAATTATTACAAAACCTTTAGTTGGTTTATTTCTCGGAGCCTTGTGCGATAATAGTTGGGTAAGTTCATGGAAGCTTACTGTCGCAAACACACAAGGAGATAGACTGTGAATAGCATCAATAAAGCATCCGCTTTTGCCTCTGCGGCCCACCCCTTCTACGAAGCCAACTCAATCCCGGAGGAAGCACAGACCCAGCTTGAGGATACGGCTGTCTTCCTCGTCAGCGTGACGCGTCGGTCAACCGCGGAGGCCTTTGAGCTCGGGGAGCATCTCGAAAAAGCAGCCGCGCTGCTTCCGGAAGGAACTCTGGAAAAATGGGCTGTCGAGCGCTGTGGTTACACGTCACGGCACATCCGGACCGCGCGCGCCGTGTCTCGCAATCTGGGGGCTTACAAGGCGATGCTCGTTGAGCTCGCTGTCGGGCCGACGGTCCTCGGAAAGCTGAGTGCTGCCACGCCGGAGCAGGTCGAACAGGCCATCGGCTTTGCCGGCATGCACGGTCGCCTGAGGGTTCAGGAC
>JAEYTV010000118.1 GCA_023433855.1 Pseudomonadota bacterium
GGCCCGTTTCCGCCTCCACCCCCACCTCCGGCCCCGGAAGTGGCTCCCCTTCCGCCACCGCCGCCAGTCCCGGAACCGTGTCTTCCTCCCGGCCCCGCTGGTGGCCCGCCCCCGGCCCCGGGTCCCGGAGGCGATTGCGAGCTCTAGTCTAGATGTTGGGCTTCAGCCGTGCCGAAACACCCGGTCCATAAGATGCTCCTGCCATTGCCGCTCGAGCATCTTTTACCCGAAACGTACCTAGCGGGAACGAGCCGCCGCTTAATGATGCAATGTGACATGACGGTATCCGGTGTCATTAGAACAGCCACCTTATGCGGCGGCTCGGCTGAAGTTAGACGCTGAGACAGGTGAGGATCGAGCGGGCCATCAACGATCGCCGACGGCGGATGCAGCGTAGCTGCTTGCAGTTACCTGCACACTCACTGCGTCTCCGATTTCGGGGATGCAATGAAAGCCGTTGCATAGTCCAGAAAGCGCCATTGACGCGGATCGGCACCTAATAGATGGTCTGACACTACGTAGGGTTGCTTACCGGGGAGTTGATAACATGGCGCTGCGGGATATTCTGAATGTGATTTGGGCCTCGCCGGCTGCACCGACACCGGCGGCACCGGACAAAACTCCTTTGCCGAAGAAGGTTGAGATTGATTACGACGGTTCCCGGCTTCATCTCCGCCCCCGAATTAGCGGTGTCGAGAAGAAGCTCTTTTTGTCAGGAGAGTATGAACCTGACGTCAGATCGATGATCAAACAGACCTTGGTACCAGGAGACGTTGCTGTGGATATCGGTGCGCATATCGGCCACCACACCGCTACTATGCTGCAACGTGTAGGCCCATCAGGCCGCATTTTTGCCTTGGAGCCAGCACCAGATCGTTTCGCGATGATCACCAGAAACTTTGGCAACAGATCGAACGTCCAAATCCTTCAGGTCGGCGCATCCGATGAGGATTCGAAGGCTCTGTTGAGCGATACCCCTCGCCGCTCTCCGTTTGTCTCCTCTACGCCGACAGACCATACGATCGAAATCAGAACGATAACCATTGCGACTTTGATGAAAGAGAAGTCTGTTCAGACCATCGATCTGATCAAGATCGATATCGAGGGCCACGAATGCAAGGCAATCATGGGTGCCGCGCCGTGTATCGATAGCATCCGCAACATCATCGTGGAGATTCATACCGATTTCATTCGCGACCGATACGGCGAAAAATCTCTCGATGCTATGATCGATGTTTTGTCAAGCTTTCCTCAGGTTTTTGATCTGAAGCACTCGCAGACCGTGGTCGATGCCGCCGACAAGATCAGGAGTCGGCGTCGACCGCAGTTCTTGTTTAGTCGATAGAACCAGGCTTAGAAATAACGCCAGCAGCAGCCAGACTCTTGAAAGTCTGGCTGACTCCGCCTGTCTTGCATCGTCTGCGCCTGACGTAACTCTCTCTTTCGCTGTAGCTGGTACTGAGCCTAATGAAGTTCGTATTTGCTGGCCATGCCCGCCGTCGCCTAGCCCACGAGCCGAACGGCGACGTCGCGACTCCCGCCTTAGGTTGAGCACATTATTCACGATGCGCTGAGTTGACTTCCAGCAGGTCGTGAATGACTGTATTGCTCAACCTTAGATTTTGTCTGGGGCGCGGTCGGATGGATATTGCGGGTATTTTCAGAGGAAAGAAGAAAGCGGCCGAGATCGTAGAACCTGCTCCTGTGACGAAACCAAAGGCTCGCGGCCAAATAAGGCATAACTTCGGTCTTTGCCCAATCTGTGGCGCGACCGATTTTCAGGACTACCAGAAACGCGAAGGCGAGATCTGCATAAATTGCGGTTCGAAAGCCAGGACTCGGCTACTCTTCCTTGGCCTTGATCATTTCGGCCTCACCGCGACGAGCAAGTCCATTTTGCATTTTGCTCCCGAACCCGGCTTGAGAGAACTCCTTCTGGACAAGCATGGCGATGGTCATGTCATTGCCGACTTCGATCCGGAAAAGCTGTCGGCATGTGCGAACAAGCGCAAGGAGGTCGTTGATCTCTGCGCTCCGCCGGAACATCTGCTGCGCGGAACCTTCGATGGTCCAATCCATAGCCACGTCCTCGAGCACATCCCCTGCAATTGGGCACTCGCTTTTCTGGAAATCCATCAGTCACATAAGGCTGACGGGGTCCACGTCTTCTCCGTCCCGATCAATGCCGACGATTGTTCTGAAGACCTCACTCCCACCCTTACGCATTCAGAGAGGCACGAGCGTTTTGGGCAGTTCGATCACCTGAGGAACTTCGGACGGAAAGACTTCCCCGAGGAAGTACAAAAGCTGGCCCGCCTCACGAAGAAATCCAGCATCGCGTTCAAGCGAGCTATCCCCCGCAAGAAGATGGTCGATCATCTCGCGGGGGGAACGATTTTCGCGCTTTACTAAGCTAGCCCGTTAGGCGCTGAATTCCTTCATGCCCCTCTTCCGATTATCTTGCATCGCGCGACCGGCCATTGCGGTGCGGCCGCTAGCATCATTTTCGGGAAAGATCGGCTATGCAGTCTGCCGCGGGGGCCGGGAGGCATGGATGAACACGGTCATGATCGCCATTCGGCCGCCGAGAAACTAAAGGCGAACACCCTATCCCTCAGCCTGCATCAGGTGATGGGAGGGTCCGAAATGATTGCGCTGTGCTGGTTTGTCCATTTTCGTATAGCAGCCTCTGAAAAGATTGATGTTTTCTCAGAGCTTCCAAAAATCTCAGGTCATATCGCGGTGTTTGATCTGGGCACATTCAGGTTCCGGGCACAAAAAAACCCGCCGAGGCGGGTTTCGAAATTTATGATATTCGCTGAGTGGGGGGGCGGCCCTACCCGATTTTGGTTAGGTCCGACCTTCTATAGAACCGGGCGATGAAGCCCGTTGGCTCGAAGATCGGCGCGATCCCCGCAGCATCAAGCTCTGCCTTGATAGCAGCCCTGAACCCGTGCCGGCATTTGGCGATCTCTGACAGCGAAGCGTGGTCCTCCATAAACTCCAACAAGGATTGCCGCTCAACCAGCTTCACCGTTCGGCCAGTTGCACCAAGGTGAAATCTGACCCTTAGATAGCCTCGCTCGATCAGTTCGCTTACGGTAGCTGTAGTCGTACCAAGCACCCGCTCCACCTCCTTCGTCCCCATCCATTGATTATCAACGCCAGCTGGCGGCCCCGAGGCAAGGGGCGGTCCATCTGAGCGAACTCGCACCCGTTGGAGGAGCGGACTACTTCCGGCAATCACGAATGCATCCAACGTCCCATCCAAGATCATAGACACGAGGTTGTGGAACCGCCGATGCCAGGTGCTTGCTGCCGAAGCCAGCGACCGTAGCCCGACGTCACTTTCAACAGCCGAAATTCTTGTGACCAGCCGACCCTCGAAGTCAGATACTGCGGAGCGCCGAATCCTTGTGTAGGCCCGCTCTCCTCCACCCCTCCTCTCGACTTGGTGGATGATTCCAGCATCGAGCAGGTCCTGCATTCTAGCCTCAGTCAATCCCAGCTCATCAGCGGCCTGCCTGCTAGTGAGCGTGTCGGCCGCTGCACGCAGAACCGGTTCCGCGGTGGCTGCGTCGAAGTAGGTCTGCCCATCGGGGCGGTCCGCGCGAAGGTCGGTGAAAAGTTCCTGCATCAATGTCCTGATCCGGCGTGGATGCAGACCAAACTCCTCTTGTGCCATGGTTACGGAGTACAGGTGCCTAATTTTGACGGGCTTCAGGATGGTATCACCCGGGCGGAACGGAATGTTGCGCTCGAGGATGTCCTGCACGAGCTCGACGATTGGCTGGTAGGTAGCTTTGGATAGGTTGCGACGGAGCCAGGGGAGCATCGGTCCGAGTACCGCCCCAAACTGGTTCTTCTTCGGCGGACTCCGGTCGATCACCTCGGCGATGACATCACGAACCGTAGCTTCGCCCTGGGAGACCAGCAGGAACCCCCATTCGCTCACGGCTTGTCCATCCGGCATCCAATGCCGAACGTCGTGGAGTGACAGGAGGTCACCAAGATAGCGGGAGAACTCGGCTACGACATGCGTATCGATCCCGCCCAGGAACGTAAGCTGGCCATTCCCAAAGACACCGTCCAGCAGGTAGCGATCCAAGCATGGTTGTGTCCTTGACGACGGGGCGGAGACTTCCTTGTTGATGAACTCCATGTTCATCTCCACGTGTCGAGTAAAATCATGAATATCCTCGCCCGCGAAAACGGCGACCTCTGTCAGCTTTCGATCATGGATATGGCATCCCTCGATGCCACGCACCGCCCACCAAGCCCGATAATAGGCGCGAGCCACGACCCTTCCCGCTCCCAGCCTCTGATCGTCCATCACGCACTCGGGGCAATAGCGCAACAGTCTTCCCGGACGCATCTCCTTGTTGAGGATCGCCCTTCCAAGCTGCCAGGTAAGAGCAACGCCATCTGTTCTGGATGTCAGGTCTCCAAGCTGCTCTACCGGAATGCTGGACCATTGGCTGACAAGCGCCATCGAGGCAGGATCGCCTTTCACGATCGCGCCAGCTGTAACCTCAGTATGATCGAGAAAAGCCCGGAGGGACGGAAACCCGTTGGCTGCCGCGAGGCGAGCGACGAGACTGATAGGAGCCTCATCTTTGTGGATTTCGAGCGTTACCGGAAGAACCATCAGTCTGCCCCCTCGAGATCAGCCAACGCGTTGGCGGGATTGATTTCGCTCCAGCGCGTAGCGGAGAACACGTTATCCGACGGCAGGCAGCCGGAGTGATTCTGGTAGACGTGAGCGAAGGCACGGCGGTCCAACGATCCCTTGCCCTTCCTGAGAACCAGGAACGAAGCCGCCTGTACCGTTTCGATGACCTTGCCGTACGACCCGTCGTTCGCATGGCAAAGCCGCCCCACGAAATCGTCGGTTCCGAGTTCCGGCGCGAGTTCGAGGCCGACCTTCGCCGCCGTCTCGTTCAAGACTTTCTCAATGGTCGGCTTATCCTGCGGGATAACAAGCGGGATGAAGCGAATGACGATCGATCGATTGGCCAGCTGTGGATCGCCCTTGAGGAGGTTGGCGAGTTCGGGTACGCCGGAATAAATCGTGTGAAGCGGCCAGTCCTCGATCTGCATCAGGCTTTTTAGGCGGTCCTGGACGTCGTGGATCAGGTCCTTGCGCGTGTGATGCAGCAAATGCTGTGCCTCGTCTACGTGCAGGAACACGATGCCACGCTCCCGAAGCTGGGTCTTCACGGTAGCGAACAGCTCACCTTCGGTCATCCTGGCTCTGTGCGGCACGCCGAGGGCATCGAGGATCGCTCGTGCAAAGTCCTTCGACGTGCACGGCTTGGGTGCCTCAATACTAAGAAGGGGCCTTACCGTCTCTCCGTACTCGTTCTGATACGGTTGAAACTCCGGAACCAAACCGAAGTGGTGCTTCAGAGCCCACGACTTGCCGCTCCTCGACGCTCCGATCAGGAACAGGGCGCGCCTCGCCGAGCCATAACCATCACGACACGCCTCGACGTTCTCCACCATTTCTGCCAGCGTCGCGGCAAGCCGCTGATCTCTTGCATGTTCGATGTAGTTCTGCTTCGCGCCGGCACGGATGGAGCGGACGGCGTCCGGAGAAATGATGGTGGTGCGGACGTTCATGCTCAGTACTCCTCGTAGTAATCGCCGGTGGTTTCGGTGATTTCAGGTTGGTCGCGGGATGCGTCCTCGGCGGCTGCCGAGGTGCGCTTTCGCTTCCGAGCGTCACGCTCGCGCTCCTCGTGGTATGCGGGGACCGCCACAGAGTCGGATACCGCTCCATCCCGGAGTGGATCGTCGGGCAGCGCGAAAGCCGGGGTGAGGCCAGGCGCACTCGCGGAACGGACCGCTTCCCACGCTCCGAACAAATCGGCCTCGACGATCTCGTAGTGCTCGGCGGTCAGGTGGCGAGGAGTAAGGTTAGCACGGAGCGCCGCCGCCGTGCCGCTTTCGCGGAGGCGATTGATGGCGCGAACCATCGCCTCAAACCCGGCCTCAGACTCCGCCGCATGCTGAGTCCGGAGGTCGTTTCGGGCCACAATCCACTCAGCCAGCGCCAGGTCGCGTTGGAGATCGACCATGTTCCTGACAACGAACCACCCTTCATCGCCACGTACCGCGATGTGCTCGATGTTTTCGGGATCGACCTTAATTTCGAACGCCATCTGGCCGAACTTCGTGCGCTGACGATGAAGTTCCTCGTTAGCGTAGGGAATCCCCATGAAGGGGATGCCATACTGCCCGATGCGACGTTTGAACCTGACGCCGAACACATGGAGCATGTACTCAGGGTCCTGGCTCGGGAACTCAATACCGTGCTCCTGAACCGCTCTGAGCCAGGCGTTGTGAGGGGTGCCCCCGCCGAGACCGCTGTGAGGCTTGTTGTGGTAGATGTCGCAGATCGCGAAGGTGAAGAGACGGATCATCTCGTCCACCTGCAGGCTGATCTGGTGTTCGGGGTTGTAGTCACCCTTTTCCTCGATTGAGCCGAACGTCCTGCCCGTGAAGTATGCCGCGATCAGCGGGCCAATCGAATGGAACAGGCTCTCGATGAACGGCCGCGCTTTGGGATTTCCCGCCTGCGGCCGATTGAAGGTGATCTTGGCGGCACGCATGATGCCCTGAACCGTCTCGTTCGCGAATTCCTTGCCGTTGTCGCTAAAGATGTCCCGCGGCTGGACCAGCCCGATCCATGGTGTCTCCGCGCGGACGAAGTCGGACAGGTGCCGCTTGTCGGACATGATCATGCGGATGGCGGCCGCCGCAGAGACCGCGTTCGGGTTCAAGCTCGCCCGAAAGGCCAAGACATAGCGGGTGGCAACGTCGATTGCCGCTACGAACCAGATACGCTTGCCCGTAACCGCCTCCTTATAGGAGGGAGGCAGGATATCCCACATTCCGGTCTCGACGAAGAGCGTCATGAGGTCGACATTCCAGAAGTCGATCTCGATCCGCTCGCCGACGGAAAGCGCCTGAACAGCGCGCTTACTCATTCCGAAGTGCTTGAGGGCAGACGCCCGTCCATGACGGCCGTCCCACTTATCGAAAGCGTCGAACTTGGAGATGATCGACTCGAACTTGTGACGCGTGACCTTCAGCAGCGGGGTCGCACGATCTTCATTCTTCTTCGACAAAGCGGCGACGTAGTCACGATAGACCTGTGCCATGCTAGGTTTCCGGTCCGTCATGTAGTTCATCGCCTCCTTGTGGGCGAACGCCAGCGACTCCGCATCTACCTTGCGCAGATGCAGCCCGGGACCATGGTGACGATGGACAATGCCGAGGACATCGCCGCCGCAAGCGTGGTATCGCTTGTAGTCTCGGCGGAACGTCTTGATGGACGGTGTCGGGAAGGCCTTGACTTCGACCATACTGTCGGCGCGAACGTCATTATCCTCATCGTCGAGACACAGCATCTCGGCGATGATTTCCTTTCGCCAGGCGCGGAGGTTCGAATCGAACTGTTCCTTCGACCAACGCGGCTTCTTGCCAAGCGCAAGCCACTCTGCATCGTACCGCTTGATCAGCTTCTCGCGGAACAATGCCAGAGGCCCACGTTTTCCCGTGATGTGGTCGAACGTCGTCCCGTCGCCGAAGATCGCGCGCAGCTTCTGGTTCTCGGGGTCGTTGTAACCGTAGCGGAGTTTGGCACCTCCGCTGACAAGCTTCGTGTAAACCTCCCGATGACGAATGAACCGTTCGTCTCGAGCGTCCTCTTCATTGGAGAACGTCCAGCCGTCGCTGTCCCGTCTCTTCGGCTTCCAGTTCACATTGCCCTCGGTAAAGCGATCGCCGGGTCGCATCCGGACGATGGCGTGGTGGAAGATATTTGGTTTCTGGAAGTCATGCAGCATCGCGGGCTCCTTGAAGCGCTGTGTCATTGGTTCTTGGGAGTGGTTATCGGCGGACCGTCAACATGGTCAGGTCATCGATACGGCCAGGGGTCTCGGTGAGGAGTACACACTCGTCGATCAGCAACAAGATGGCCGTCCGTCGGGCCGCCCTGTCCTCGCAACCTCGGAGAAGCTCGCCGAGGCGGAAGCAGCCATGAAACCTTTCGACTGCCTCCAGGGCGCGATCGTATTCGGCGTCCACGCGCATACGTCGGGCGCGCATGATGCGTTCGGCGTTCTCATAGGCCCCGTAGGTCGCTTCTCGCTCTGTCATGAGACGGATGTCGCTGACCGCACCTCGGGTTGTTGTGCCGTTTCGGTTCTTTCTGAGGAAGCCTTCCGTCTTGATGCGTTCCAGCAGGTCCCACATGGCATCCGCCTTCCGGGCATGCTTCACCGCAACCGCCACCGCCTCACCGCTGTCGAAAACGACGCAGAAGTCCCAGATGTGCTCTCGCCACACGCCGCCGGCGTCCCGGTACTTAAGCGCCGGGTACTGCGAGTAGATAGCAGTGACGTCTTTGCGGACTTGGAGAACCTTCGCTACACGACGTTCAAGATCGCTCTCATGGTAGACGACGACCTCGTTGAATACCGAGAAGCCTCGCAGCGTCTTGGCATGCGTCGCCGGCGGCCTGCGCACTGCAAGTTCGGCAACTGGCTCGTTCCAGAACTTGGTCTCAGTCGTCGTTCCTACGATGTTTACGCGTTATTCGACCTTCCCCGGTGTCGGAGGGGCCGGTGTCGCCAATTCGGTTAGCTTGGCCAAATGTGCGCGGGTACTTGATCGCGGGCACGCTCAGGAAACCAAGGCCAGCCTTACGAAGCGCGATGTGTTGGGAGACCTGACGTGCGAAATGCATGGACCCATCCTTTGGCTACGAGCACGACGACACATACAAACGCAAGCAACTAACGAGTTTACCGCTCGTAGTTCACTTAGTTTATATGGCTATCACGCTCATGCCTGGCTCCTTCGGTCAGTCCGCATCCCAATAGCGATCATTCGCTCCTCTGCATAGTGGAGGTAGGCTTGAAATCTGCTCATTTGTGCTTCGAAAGGGTGCACTTCGATCGATGTGGTTAACAAATCATTGCCCCTCGCCTACCCCGTCTAACCACTGGAGGCCAGAGAATGGATGTCGCCACCTGGGAGATTTGGGCGCTTCATGTTTAGCTGCCTACGACCTCGTAACTCTCGAATGCCGCTGGTCCTGTAGGCTCGCCCTCGGCTGCGAAAGTCAGAGGTCCTGATG
>JAEYTV010000158.1 GCA_023433855.1 Pseudomonadota bacterium
CCATCGTCTGGAACGTCGCGACGGCGGCTTCCACGGCCTGCGCGTCCTTCAGGCCGACCGCGACGCCACCCTCGTCGGATTTATGATTAAGATCGGGTGAGCTGAGCTTGATAACCACGGGAAAGCCGATGCGAGCGGCGCTCGTAACGATGTCCTGGGGATCGAGAGAGGCAACGACGTCGAATGCGGCGCAGGGAAGGCCTGCCTGCCTCAGATCGTCCAATGCTTCGCTGACGGTCCACAGGCCTGGGTGTCGGGCCGAGGGCGGTGTGGCGGATGGTGCCTGTGAAAGGATATCCAGCAACTCTGCTGCCTGTCTCGCTTCGAGCTGGTCTTGGCTGAACCTTGCACAGGCCTCCGCCGCGCGCAGGGCGACGGGGAGATCCGAAAATGCCGGAATGGAGGCGCGGTCGAAGACCTCGTAGACGTCCGGGGTCATGCCCACCCAAGCGACAAAGATATCCTGGGTGATGGCCTCGGCGGCTCGCGCGATAGCCTCTGCAACGGCTCGTGCGAATACCCCGCCGGCCCCCATGGAGATGAAGATCGTGTCTATGCTGTCGTCCTGGGCAATCGTTCGGATCGCCTTCGTCATCTTGTCCGGGTTGCGCCACACTCCGCCCAGATCAGCAGGGTTGTGAACGCCCGGCTGCCCGGTTGCCTCCGTCAGCGCGGCGGCCAGTTCCGGGGAGAATTCCGGCAACTCCCAGCCCATCGAATAGATCTGGTCCGCGCCCAGCGAAGCAGCCCCGCCTGATACCGAAATCAATGCTGCCTTGCGGTTGCGCGCCAGGTTGTTCGGGCGCTGGGCGCGCTGGGACAATGTCCGCGCCGTCGCGAAAAACTCCACGAAATCCTCCGTTTCGATGATGCCCGTTTCGCGGGCAAGGCCGGAGAAGACTTCGCGCGTTCCGGCAACACGTCCGGTATGGGAAGCCACGGCCTCGCGGCCCTTGTCCGACTTGCCGACCTGCAGCATCGTCACCGGCTTGCCGGCCACTCTTGCCGCCAGTGCGGCGCGGCGAAAGGCGGCACCGTCACCAACTCCTTCCAGAAACAGCATGATCGATCCGACTTCCGGGTCTTCGACCATTGCTTCCATGAGTGCTTCTATGCCGGTCGCGCTTTCATCGCCCGTGCTGATCAGCCAGGAAAAACCAATGCGCGAATTCCCGAACCATTGGAGCATGGCGGAGAGGGTGGCGCCGCTTTGTGACAGGCAGGCGATGCTGCCGGGCGGGACCCGTCCATCGGCAGTGCCGGAGGCAAAGCTTCCGTTCAGACTGAGCATGCCGTTCATCACGCCCATGGAATTGGGGCCAATAATCGTCATGCCCGACGACCGGGAAAGCTGGGCGATCTGATCGCGAAAGATGCGCCGCTCGTCTTCGCTGCCGCTCTCGGCGGTCACGACCACCGCAGTTGCAATGCCCATGCCGGCAGCTTCCTTGAGTGTCGGGATCACGAACTTGGTGGGCGTCACCACAAACACGAGATCCGGCGTGGTCGGAAGGTTCGAAAGCGATCCATAGACGGGCAAGTCATGGAGCCGCGAGCCTGCAAGGCGTGGATTGACCGGATAGATCGTGGCTCTTGCGCCACCTTGCACCAGGTTGGCCAGCACCCGGGCGCCGTAATAATTCCCGCCCTCCAGGTCAGATGCTCCGGCAACCGCGATTGCCTTCGGGCTTGATAGGACTGTTCGGGCGGTGGGCGAATTCGAAGTCATTGAGCATCACCAGTCAGGTCTAGACAACGTTGTCTACGATTTACGGGCGGACCGGAGCGGTGTCAAGAAGGCTCAACGTCCACGGCTAAGTCGTTCCGAGTGCCTGATGAGGCTCTATGGGATGCCCTGAGCCGCCATCGAGCCGCGCGAATGATTCTCGCAAAACGAGGGAATGAGGGATCACCTCGCCTGGAGACTGCGCCGACGCAGGGTCGTGTGAGGCGATGAAATCCAAGGCTGCGCGCCCTGCCTGATCGAAATTCATCTCGACGGTGGTGAGGCTTGGGGTGCAGAGCGTTGCCAGGCGGGTATTGCCTAGGCCCATTACCGAGATCCGTCCTGGAACATCGATGCCGTTGGCGCGCAGATAGTTTATCGCGCCGAAAGCAATCGCATCTGATCCGCAGATCAGGGCGCTGAAATCGGGATTACGTGACAGCATTTCAGCTGCACCCAATGCACCGGCCTCCGGCGTCGATTCGATATTGGCTATCGCGTAGTCCACCGCGCATCCCGAGAGGTAACTCGTCATCGCCTGCATGCGCAGCTTGGTCATCTCGTTGCGCGCCGGGCCAAGCAGAATCCCGATCTTCGTGTGGCCGTTTTCGACGATGAACCTAGCCTTGGTCAGACCAATTGCTTCATTATCTGCTGAAAAAACAGGAACATCTATGTTTCTTGGCATGAGCGATGTGATGATCGTGCCGGCGCGCTTCAGCTCCTCGATGGTCTCGGCCAGAGCCTCGTGGTGCGTCCATTGATCGAAGCCTCCACCGGCGAGGATGATGCCGTCGACCCGGTATTCGAACAGTTTGCGCAGGTACTTGATCTCCAGCAGCGGATCTCGCTGCATGTTGCAGACAATCGCAAAAGTGGAGTGGGCGGTTTCCGCGCGTTGGGTAACCGTTTCTGCTATCATGCCGTAGTGGGCGTCGAGCATGTCGCCGATCACGAGCCCCACGACCCCCTGCCTGCCGCCGCGCAGGCGTCTGGCCACCAGATTGGGAACATAACCAAGGGTTTTTGCCGCTGAGTCCACCTTTTCCCTGAGCTTGGCGTCCACTGGATAGCCGGATTTCCGCAAGACGCGCGCGGCCGTACTGACGGAAACGCCTGCCGCCCGCGCCACGTCGACCAATGTGGGATTTCTCGGTCCTCTCTCGTCCGCCATCTCGTTGCCTATCCGTCCTCATTATTCGGCCATTTAAGTGGCGCCTCAGATCGCACAATATGTGCCACAAAAAACAGCATAGACAACGTTGTCCTGCTTCGCTAGTATTTATGTCGGCAAGTGACCGGCGATGGGAGCGTCGGGAGATTTCCACAGGGCCGTTGCATGAGCCGTGGCGACGCTGCGCAGATGCATGAAAACGCCTATTCAATATCGGGAGGAGCAGGCAATGAGACAGTTTTTCCGCGCTTTAGGGCTAACGGCGGCATTCGTCGTGGCGATGGGGGCATCGGCCGGTGCCGCCCTGGCCCAAGAATATCCGACGCAGCCCATCAAGTTCATCATTCCCTACGCTCCGGGCGGGGGTACGGATGCAGCGGCTGCGGTCTTCTCCGACAAGCTCTCTCAGATGCTTGGCCAACCCGTCGTCAAGGAAAACCATCCGGGAAGCAATTCCGTGATCGGCACTGCCTTGTTGGCCCAGTCAAAACCTGACGGCCACACCTTGATGGTGGTGACGGGTGCGATCGCCAACAACCCATTCCTGTACGCCAACCTTCCCTATGACACCAACGATCTGGTCCCGGTCTCTATCCTGACCTCCTATCCTTTCGTTCTGGGTGTTCGCAGCGATCTGCCTTTCAAGGACATGAAGGAGCTGATCGAGTATGCAAAGGCCAGTCCCGGCAAGTTGACGGCCGGCTCTTCCGGCCGTGGCTCCGGGGCCCAGCTGGCTCTGGGGCTGCTGAATAGTAGCGCTGGCATCGAGATCCGTGAAATCCCTTTCAAGGGTGCCGGTGAAAGTCTCAACAATGTTGCCGGTGGTTTCGTCGATATGGTGTTTTCCGGCTACGAAACCGTGCGGCCTTTTGCCGAGAGCGGCAAGATGAAGTTCTTTGCCCATACCGGTACCGGAGAAATGGGCGCCGAGAAAATCCCGCCCATCGCCGACAGCGTCCCGGGTTACGAGTATCTGAACTGGCTGGCACTCATCGCCCCTCCGGCTACGCCTTCCCACCTCACCGACAAGCTGAATGACGCGCTCACCAAGATCTTCTCGGAAAAAGAGGTGAAGGATCGTCTCGCCGGGCAGAACATTCAGGGTATCGCCAGCACTGCCGCGGAGGCGAAGGCATATCTCGATACGGAGATGGCGAAGAGCAAGACCATCATTGAGAATGTCGGCCTGAAGCCCGAGTAAGTCGTGACCTGAAGAGGCCGCGCCACGTGCTTAGGGCATTGGGCCCGGCCTCGAAGCTTGCTCCATACATGCCAGTGAGGTTCTCAAGGTGATCTTCAAGACGAACGGGCGGGCCGATGTCGAGGCCGGATTATTCTTCACCTTATTCGGCGCGGTCACGGCGGCGCTGTCGCTGCAATACCGAATGGGTACCGTAGCCTCGATGGGGCCAGGGATGTTTCCCTTCCTACTGGGGGTGATTTTAGCCATCCTCGGGGCCGTGATCCTGATCAAGGGATTGCTGGGGGGAGGCGAGGAAGCCAGGCCCCTGCCGCTCCGGGCGACGATCCTGATTACCCTCTCCATTCTGGCATTCGCATTCCTTCTGCTGACAGCGGGGCTGCTTGTCGCTCTTCCCGCCCAGGTGGCGATCGCCCTCTGGGCGTCGGAGCATTTCAGCTGGAAGCGGATGATCGGTCTGAGCCTTGGGCTGCTCGCCTTCTGCTACGGCGTGTTTGTCTATTTCCTTGGCATGTCTGTGCCCTTGATCGCGGTTTGACCCATGGAATTCCTCAGTAATCTTGACATCGGTTTTCACGCGGCGCTGTCGCTTAACAATCTCCTGTTCTGCTTCATCGGGGTTGTGGTCGGCACTGCGATCGGCATGCTGCCGGGGCTCGGGCCTTTGGCGACCATCGCCATGCTGCTGCCGCTGACCTATACGCTCGAGCCGGTTTCCGGCCTGATCATGATCGCCGGAATCTATTATGGCGCTCAATATGGGGGTTCCACCACCGCAATCCTGGTCAACCTGCCCGGCGAATCCTCTTCGGTGGTATCGTGTCTCGATGGGCACCAGATGGCGCGCAACGGTAGGGCCGGTGCTGCTCTGGCCATCACCGCCCTGGGATCGTTCTTCGCAGGTACGGTCGCCACGTTCCTGATCGCCGCCTTTTCCCCCGTGCTGGCGGAAGTGGCCTTCCTGTTCGGACCGGTGGAGTATTTCGCCATGATGGTGTTGGGGCTCACCGCCGCTACACTGCTGGCCCACGGCTCCTTCATCAAGGGCGTCGCCATGGTCCTGACGGGCCTGATCCTGGGCCTTGTCGGCGCCGACGTGAATAGCGGAACCTATCGCTTCACCTTCGGATCGTTCTCTCTTACCGAGGGCATCGAGTTCGTTGCGGTGGCAATGGGGCTTTTCGCCTTCACCGATATCGTGGCCAACATCCGCAACAATCAGACCCGTGAGGTCACCGCGCCCTCGCTCCGCAGCCTGACGATGACTGCCAAGGAATTCAGCCAGTCTGTTTTTCCTGTCGTGCGGGGTACGGCGATCGGATCGTTGCTTGGTCTGCTGCCGGGTGGCGGCGCCATGATCTCGTCCTTTGCGTCCTACGCGATCGAGAAGCGGGTCTCCAAGAAGCCTGAGGAATTCGGTCACGGCGCCGTCGCCGGCCTCGCCGGTCCGGAAGCGGCAAACAATGCCGGCGCCCAGACGTCATTCATACCGATGCTCACCCTGGGGATTCCGAGCAACGGCGTCATGGCCCTGATGATCGGCGCACTCATGGTGCACAATATTGCACCCGGACCCTATGTGATGGTCTCCAACCCGGAGATCTTCTGGGGCCTGATTGCCTCGATGTGGATCGGTAACGCCATGTTGGTGGTGCTGAACCTGCCGCTCATTCCGTTATGGGTGCGGCTTATCCAGGTGCACTACTGGGTTCTTTTCCCGATCATTCTTGCCGTCTGCTGCGTCGGGCTGTTCAGCATCGAAAACCGCGTGCTGTCGATTTACTTTGCGGCCGGCTTTACGGTTCTGGGCTGTCTGTTCTGGCGAATGCGCGCCGAAGCGGCGCCATTGCTGCTCGGTTTCATCCTCGGCCCCCTGATGGAAGAGCACTTTCGACGGTCGCTCCTCCTGTCCAACGGCGACGTGGCGATCTTCTATCGCAGCCCGCTCTCCGTGGCGATGCTGTCGGTGGCTGCAATGATGTGCCTGGTCATCGTGCTGCCTCAGATACGCCAGGGTCGCAAGGTCGCCTTCGAGGAAGAGGCGTAGAGGCAAGGACAGCAACGGTGTGGCGCAAATCTGGCGCTACACCGCGTCAGACTTATCCGCACCATTCGAGGAGTCAGCATGAGGTTTGTGAGTTTCGAGCACGGCGATCGGCAAGGGTTTGGTCTCTTGTCGGGCGATTCCATCGTCGACCTGACCGGTAAACTCGCGCCGGACATCGTCACCCTGAAGCAGGCGATTGCGGCAGGGCTGCTTGCGCGAGCTGCGGCCTGGCAGGGTCGATCTGCTGACATGCCCGTGGATCAAGTGCGGTTGCTGCCGGTCATTCCCAACCCCGGCAAGATATTGTGCATCGGGCTCAACTACGAAGATCACCGCAATGAAACCGCGCGGCCAAACTCGGACTATCCGACAGTCTTCACTCGTTTTGCCGAGTCACAGGTCGGTCATCAGCAGCCCCTTCAAAAGCCCCGCGTAAGTGACAGGTTCGACTACGAGGCTGAACTGGCCATAGTAATCGGCGCGGCAGGGTATAATGTGAGCGAGGAGCATGCACTTGGTCTTGTTGCTGGCTATGCCTGCTACAATGACGGTTCCGTGCGTGACTGGCAGCGGCACACCAGCCAATTCACCCCGGGCAAGAACTTCCCCGCGACAGGTGGATTTGGGCCTGCGCTTGTTACAGCCGACGAAGTCGGGGATTACCGGCAACTTTCCATCCAGTTGCGGCTAAACGGCCAAATCATGCAGCATGCCAAGCTTTCAGACCTCATTTTTCCGATTGAGAAACTGATCGCCTATTGCTCGACCTTCACCCCGCTTGCCCCGGGGGACGTCATTGTAACGGGCACCCCGGGAGGCGTCGGCGATCGGCGCGCCCCCCCAGTTTACCTGCAGCACGGCGACCTGGTGGAAGTCGATATCGACATCGTGGGCTGCCTCGTCAACCCCGTTGTCACGGCACCTGCACGCGCCTTCGTTTGACGTCAGCTTGTCGCACGAGGCACCGCAGGCGGTCTTCTCAACGGGAGGAGCGAAATCCTTGGAAAAGGCAATGCCGGGACGAACCGGAGTGGAAATAACCATGGTTTCACTTCGTGCGGGCGGCCCCAGTAGCATTGGGCTTCCGACCGGCGCTTCCGTGGATCGGAAGTTCGGGGAGACATCCGTACGGCACCTCAGCTATGAGGAGAGGCATTGTTGATGCGGAAGTCTGCGCTCAATCTGCGGCTACCCAGCCTTGCTGTCAGTGCCTTCGTGCTCCACGTCATGCTTCATCAGGTCGCGATCATGGTTGCGAGGGTGACTACGTCATACCGGGCCATCGAGATGGGTCTTTCCGACATCTGGATCGGCGCTCTCGGGGCCAGTTTTTCGCTGCTACCGCTGGTACTGGCCACCCAGGTGGGGAGCAGCATCGACAAGAAAGGGGCTCATGTCGCATTCGTGGCGGGTGCAGCTTGCGTTCTGCTCTCGGTTGTCGGGCTGTTTGCCGCCGGCAACTCGGTTATCGCCCTCCTGGGCTGGACTGCTGGTCTCGGCATCGGCCATCTGCTCTGCCTCCTGTCGCAGCACGCAACCGCAGCAGATCAGCCAAGCGATGCCATTCGCGAGCGCATGTTTGGTCACTACACGGCCCTCATTTCCTTCGCACAGATCCTTGGCCCTGGGGTGATTGCCCTGTTCGCCGGCTCCGGGGCAGTGCCTCACACGTGGCAACTCTTCGCCGTGGCGACGGTCGTGGCGCTGATAAGTCTCGGTTGCATCCCGCTGATGCGGCCTTCCGCCAAGGCGGTCGCCGACAGCAAGCCGGCCGTTCAAATGCCGGTCCGCCACCTGCTTCGGCAAAAGGGTGTGGTCCCTGCGATACTGGCCGGAGTTGGAGTGATATGTGCGGTCGACCTTCTGGTCATCTACCTGCCGGTGCTTGGGGCGGAGGCGCTGATACCGGCCAGTACCATTGCTGCTCTATTGATGGTGCGAGCGTTGGCTTCGTTGCTGTCGCGCCTGTGTTTCGGGTGGCTGCTCTCCCGGCTTGGTCGCCGTGTTATGCTGACGGGCTCACTGCTGGCGACAGGCCTGGGGCTGACGCTGCTTGGTCTGCCGACGTCGTCATGGGGCCTTGGGCTTGCCATGGTATTGATCGGGATTGGCATTGGACTGGCTGCACCTATCTCGATGTCTTGGGTCACGAGTATCGTGCCTGCGAGCAACCGCGGCCTCGTGTTGTCCTTGCGCCTTACTGGCA
>JAEYTV010000241.1 GCA_023433855.1 Pseudomonadota bacterium
GAATTAGTGCGATCGGGTCCGACGTGCTCCAGGTTGCATGCGGCCGTCCCGGGTTGTTTCTGGCTGCGGCTTCACCCGTGCAGAAGTCCTCGTCGAAGTGAAAGTCACGGCGGCGAAGGTGTTTCGAGCTGGACCTAGTAGCCGCAGCGCCTCAACTGTCCCTCGTATGTCGCGGCCATCCGCGCAGACCGCTGGGCCGCCTGCTTGGTGCCGGAAGAAAACTGGCCGCGCGAGTAACCTGCCTGCCCGGAATAATAGGCGAGATAGAGATTGTAGCTGTCGTTGAGCGGGATGCCGTTCCTGCGATGGCTCTGGTTATGATACCAGCCGACGAAATGGATCGCGTCCCCGAAGTCACTGCGACGGGCGCTCCAGCGGCCGGTGTCCTTCTGATAGTGCGCCCAGGTTCCGTCAAGCGCCTGGGCATAGCCGTAGGCTGAAGAAACGCGTCCCCACGGGATGATGCCGAGGACATACTTGCGCGGCGGCTTTGCGTAGGGACGGAAGCTCGATTCCACATAGATCGTCGCCATCAGGATCGGCACCGGCACGCCGAATTCCCGCTCGGCCTTTTTGGCGTCGCGCGCCCAGTTGTTGAAGAGCCCGTCGCGTTGCTGGAAGATCGCACAGGCATCGGCGACCCGGCTTGGGGCCGAGGCGCAGGCCGTCAGTGTCAGGGCCATGAGGGCGATGAAAAACGCATTACGCATCGCTTAGTCTCTCAACATCGACACATTAATAACCGGTAAAATTTAAGGAAAAGTTTCGGAAGCTGTTCGAGGCGCATCGGGAGGCGAGGACCCGCCGGCGCGGGCCGGTTTTTCGTAGGCAGGGAATGGTTTGATGCTAAGTCCGATGGGGGCCGGAAAGCCAACGCTGCCCCAGGCCTCTACCGGCTCGGCGCCAGCCGCCCTTTTCACGAGGTCGTCCTCGAACGGTTTGCGGTGCCGGGCCTGCGGCCGCTGCGGGGAAGCGAGCCGCTCGGCACCTTCTCCTGCAGCGGCGTCTCAGGGCTGAGATGTGGACCTGCCAGTCGGTGGAAGACGGGGTGCGACCTCGCTCCCCGTCTAGAACCGGTGCATCTCCCGCCTTACCTTCGCAAGAAAGGCGGCACGGGTCTGCGCTGTGCAGTTGTTCATGTCGTAGTGCGCAAGGTAGGTTACCCTGCGGGCGGGATTGGTGGTGGCCCTAAGCACGCGCGTGGCGATCTTCTTTGGCGGATTGCCGGCGAGGAGGGCGCGCCAGCGTGTCGCCCCATAGGTGACGACTACGCCGACCTTGCGAATGTTGGTGAGCTTGCGGGTAAGTTTTCCCCTGTCCTTCAGGTCCATTTCGAAGGTGACGCCCGGCAGCCAGACCCGGTCGAAATACCCCTTCAGAATCGCGGGCCAGCCGAAATTCCAGATCGGTGTGACGATCACCAGGGCTTCGGCTCTCCGCAACCGCTCCACGTAGGAACGAACCGGCTCGATGTTGGTGGGGACATCGTGATAGCCGATGCGCTCTTCCCGGGACAGGACGGGATTGAAGCCTTCCGCATAGAGGTCGCAGTCGTCAACCTCGTGTCCGGCTTTCTGCAAGCTTTCACGGGTCGCTGCATGCAGCGCCGCACCGTAACTCGACTCGACCGGATGGGCGTAAAGAAGCAGGACCTTCATCAGCCACCGGCAACGGCAAGGCCGGGGAAGAGATAGTTCTTGCCGGCGGAGAAATCGAAGTCCGGATTATCCCAGGCAATCATCTTGCCCGGGTTGAGCAAGCCCTTGGGGTCGGTCTCCTTCTTGAAAGCGAGCTGGACGACATCCGTCTGCTTCATGCCACCCTCCTCCAGCGTGTAGCGGTGGGGGTTGAAGATCGGGCAGCCGTGATTGCGGTGGATCTGCATGATCTCCTCAAGCCGTTCCCTGGTAGTATAGCGGACGAGCGGCAGCCCGGAGCACTGCATTTTCCCGTCGAACTTGATGAATTCCAGATGTCCCGGCACTTCGTCACCGAAGATCTCGACCATCTTCTGCACCTTGGCGACATGATCCGGACCGGGATACTGGACCTGCAGATAGGTGAACGAAGGATCCACCTTCAGGGCGCGCAGCGTCGTATGGTTCCACGCCAATTCGTAGGCATGCGGAATGCCCTTCATGCTTTCGACCTTGT
The DNA here is from genome assembly GCA_023433855.1 of Pseudomonadota bacterium. Lineage (GTDB taxonomy): Bacteria > Pseudomonadota > Alphaproteobacteria > Rhizobiales > Rhizobiaceae > Neorhizobium. The sequence continues at coordinate 2,155 of JAEYTV010000241.1, forward strand.
CGGAGCGGAAGAGGATCTCGCCCTTCTGGCGCTCGGTGAAGGCGGCGAAGGCATCCATGGAATGCGGCGCCACCATGAGGACGCAGAGCGACTGGCCGCGATGGCGGATGAAGGGCTTGTGGCGCGGGAAGAAGTCATAGGGGATAGGAGCTGCGATCGGCGCAATTTCCTTGACGAGGATGCCGTTCTTGTGGGCGATCGCATCACCGAAGCGCACTGCATCCATGAAGTCGTCGTAGCCGACCAGAACGTCGACCCAGTCATAGGCGGGCGCAAGCGGCATCTCGACCTCGACGATGATGCCGTTGGTGCCATAGGCATGGGTGACCTTCTGCAGATCCCAGGCGGTGAGATCCAGCACGCGCGGCTCGGCTTCCATGGTGACGACGCGCAGTCGCAGGATGTTACCGAGGTCGCGCAGGCCGCCCCAGTGAATCGAGCCGACGCCGCCGGAGCCGCCGGCGATGAACCCGCCGATCGTCGCGGTCTGGGCGGTCGAGGGGTGAAATCGCAGCTCCTGGCCCGAATGCGCCTTGGTCTGGCGGTCGAGCTCGGCGATCACGATCCCCGGTTCGGCAATGACCCGTCCCGGGTGAATTTCCTTGACCTTGTTCATGTTGATGAGGTTCAGCACGATTCCGCCGGAAAGCGGCATGGCCTGCCCGTAATTGCCGGTGCCCGCACCGCGAGGGGTGACGGGAACGTCATGCGCAAAGGCCACCTTCAGGATCTGGATGACCTCTTCCTCGCTCTTGGGAGACACGACCAGATCGGCGGTGACGCCGTCCAGTTCTTCCTTCAGAAGCGGAGAATACCAGTAGAAATCTCGGCTTTTCTGGCGCACCAAAGCGGGATTGTCTTCCACCGCGATGCCTTCGAGTTCTTGTCTGATCTTTGCGTAGTCCGGCATGGTCACTTATCCAGCAATGGGTCCAGGTCGCGGTAATCCGGCAGGCGTCGGTCGATGCCCTTGCCATTCCGCATGACGATGCGGTCTGCCTGCGGACGGGAAAGGAATTCGCTCCAGCGGCGGGCGCTGAAGAGCACGAGATCGGCGGGAGCACCCTCGGCAATCGTGCCGATCTCCGGGCAGCCAAGAATTTCGGCGGGCGTCGAGGTGACGACCCGCGCGGCGGTATCGAGCGGGTGGTCGAGATGCAGGATGCGCACTGCCTCGCGGAAGATCTCCACCGGGTCCATGTCGCCATAGGCGTAGAACGGATCGCGCGTGTTGTCGGATGAGACAGCGGTCCTGACGCCGGCGGCGGTGAGTTCGTGGAACAGCGTAACCCCGCGCCAGCGCGGAGTGCGGCCGGCATGGCGGTCCTGCAGGTACATGTTGCACATGGGAAGCGACACGACCGAGAGGCCGGCTTCTGCGACCTTGTCGACGACACGTTTCGCTACCTCATCATCCTGGCGTGCCAGCGAGCAGCAGTGGCCGACCGTCACTGAACCCTGGAAACGGTTGCGTAGCTTGGCGCCTGCTATGGATTCCAGGGTGAGAACCTGGCGATCCTCGGTTTCGTCGACATGCAGATCGATGTCGAGACCGTTGTCCGCGGCGGCCCGGAACAGGGTGTCGAGGATGCGCTCGAAATCCGGAAGGATGCGGGTCGCTCCGCCAAGCAGCCCGCCATGCCGCTTGGTCGTCGCAACGATCCCGCCAAAGACGTCGGGATCGAGGACGCATTCGAGCGGCAGGAGTGCCACCGCCTGAAGCGCAATCCTGCCCTTCCATTCCTCGCGCAGTTCGGAAAACAGCGGAAAGGAGATGTCCGGCTGTGGCGGGATAGAATCGAGGTGGGTGCGGATCAGCTTGGTGCCATGCGCATAGGCACTTTCAAGAGAGAATTCGAAGCGGGCGCGGATGTCTTGCGCGGACCAGTTTCTCTCGCGGTCAGCACGCACGTTTTCGAGGGCGCCCATGAAGGTGCCGTCGGGATTGGGCCGGCGGTCCCAGAAATGCCCCTTGTCCAGATGCGTGTGCATGTCGACGAAGCAGGGCCAGACCATGCCACCGCGCATGTCCGCCTTCGGAAGGTCTGCGGGCGCAGTACCGCCGGGCAGGATCTTCTCTACCCTGCTGCCGGCAATGACGACATCCGCGTGGACCAGGCCTTCCCGGGCAGGGGCGGAAAAACCCTTCACCAGCACCGCGGGCAAGGTCGCATCGGCGAGAGCAAAGCGGGGCGTATCGGGAAGCGTCATGAACTCGCCGGCCATCAGTTTTCCCTCCTCAGGCTGCTTTCGTGCCAGCGGTGCAGGGACAGCCAGGAAATGAAGGAAGTGATGGCGAAGATCACCACCCCGAGCAGCGAGAGCAGGACCAGTGCTGCGAAGAGGCGAGGGATGTTAAGACGATATTGGGATTCCAG
>JAEYTV010000252.1 GCA_023433855.1 Pseudomonadota bacterium
GCCTGGCCCAATTCCTGTTGCCCCTTTCGGCGGGTGTCGTCGCTGCCGGTGCAGGTGTCTCGTCGGTCTTCCTGCTCCTGTCAGCAGGATTGTACGGCCTTGCCTATTCCAGCTTTTCGGCCTTGCGCTCTGATATAACCAAATCCTGACAGTGCAGGACAGGCGACCGCAGTGGTGTGGTGCCTGCGGGAAATTCATCCACTCGGAATGTCAGTCACAGATACAGCCTCCGTGCACAGTTCAGCCTGATAGGCTCGCCACCCGCCATAACCCGTTATGTCGGTGGCGGCGGTGAGCGCTAGCGGCTCGGCGATGAACCCCTTGGCCGAGCTGCCGTCGGAAAGCTGAATGGTCCCGATGGCGAGGGGAGCAGGGATCGATGCGACGAAACGGCCGAAGGAAGCGGGAGCAAGCTTCCAGATCTCCACGTCGATCTCAGCACCTTGCTGTGCCACCCGCACCAGGCCAGGTCTGGGGGGCGAGGTGTCGGCAAGGGCGTAAAGCCGGTAGGCAGCCGCGGTTTTCGTCGCCTTGGCGAAGCTGCCGTTCAAGCTCGTCAGCTGGTGGTTGAGCGGCATGCCGGAGAGATGCGCGCCGACAACGACGATGTCGATCATCTCGTGATCGTCTGCGGGCTGCGTCCATCCGGTCGCGCCCAGCGCCAGGCCGCTTGCCTGATGCATTTGGTGCGCGACTGTCGCCGCCAGCCCGTCGTGGCCGGAAGGGGCGAGAAGGGTGATGCTTGCCGGCAGCCCGTCCGCGCGCTTGCCGGTGGGGACGGCAATCCCGCACAGATCGAGAAGGTTGACGAAATTCGTATAGGTGCCGAGGCGGGAGTTCTCGCGCATCGGCTCGGCCGCGAGTTCCGCTACCGTGTAGTGGGTAGGCGCTGTCGGTACGCAAAGAAGGTCGACCGAGGCGAGCACCGGAGCGATTTTGCGCTTGAGGGCCTGCAGGGCATAGAACCCCTCGAAGACATCGGCGGCCGTAAGGGCCTTCGCACCCGAATAGATCGCCCTCGTGATCGGGTGAAGCTTCTCTTCCGATTGCTCGAAGAAATCCCGGATTGCGGTATAGCGCTCCGCGACCCAGGCACCGCCGTAGAGAAGCTCGGCCGCTTCGTGGAAGTCTGCGAAGGGCACGTCGACGATCCTGTGGCCGAGCGTCGCCAGCCCGGCGAGCGCCTCGCTATAAGCGGCTTGCATAGCTTCGTCGCCGAAGAAGCGGCGATCAGACGGAGCCGGCACCCCGATCGTCAGCACGGGCGGCGCAGAACCGAACCCCGTCAGCGTAGCGGCCCTCGAATACTGATCTGTTTCATCGAATGAGGACGCAGCGCAAAGCACCTTCCAGGCATCTGCCACCGTCAGCGCGAAGATCGACACGCAATCAAGCGTTCGGCATGCCGGCACAACGCCGGTGGTGGAGATGGCGCCGAGGCTCGGCTTCAATCCGACGACATTGTTCAAACCTGCCGGGATACGCCCGGACCCCGCCGTATCCGTGCCGAGCGCGAAGGAAACGATGCCGTGCGCGGTGGCGACCGCCGAACCTGAGGACGAGCCTCCCGGGACGAGCGCCGGATGAATGGCATTCTTGGGAGCAGGATATGGAGATCGGATGCCGACCAAACCGGTCGCGAACTGGTCGAGGTTCGTCTTGCCGATAACGAGCGCGCCTGCCCGTTGCAACCGCGTGACGACGGTCGCACTCTGTTCCGGCAGATACGCAAAATCGGGGCAGGCTGCCGTGGTGGGCATGTCAGCAACGTCGATATTGTCCTTCACGGCGAATGGGATTCCGAAAAGAGGCTTGGCGGGGTCGAATGCTCCAAGCTCGGCTGCCCGGGCCAACACATCCTGTTTTTCTGCAAGATGGATGAAGATTCCCGGATCATTTACCGCCGCGATACGGGCGTAAACGGCTTCGATCACGGCGACGACGCTACCGCCCCTGCCATAGAAGCCATGGAGAGACGCGAGATCGAAGGGCGGTAGGCTCAGGGTCATATTGCGTCCTCTTCCAGAATGGTCACCGGCCGATCCCACTGGATCAGGACCACGCAGCCACTTTTGCTCCACACTGAATGTTCGGTAGCGGGAGCGTTGACGATGTAGCTGCCCCGCCCGTAGTCACCACTCTCATCGGACTGAACGCCGTCGAGCACGAGGATGGTTTCAAGCCCTTCATGGCGATGGCGCGGCACGGAGGCGCCGGGGGAATATTTGAGAAGCGCGACGCCAGGTTGATCTCCGTGGAACGGGTGGATCCAGTGGATGGTGACGTCACCGCGGAACGGGGTAAACTCCAGTCGCTGCCATGCGCCTTCGATCAGATGTTCGCGGACGGTTTCAGGCATCGCTGATCGCTTTCAAGATGTCGTCCACGCTGGCTGTCCACCCCACGATCGCGCCTTGGGCGCGGATCATTGCGAGCGTCGCAGTCTTGAACTCGGGGAAATAGCTTTCTGTCGCTTCCTCGGCGAGAACACATTCAAACCCACGGTCATTGGCCTCGCGCATTGTCGTCTGCACACAGACTTCCGTCGTGACGCCGGCAAGGACCAGTTGGGTAATGCCCCGTTCTTCGAGCAGTTCGCGGAGCCTTGTGGCATAGAAGGCGCCTTTGCCGGGTTTCTCGATCACAACCTCACCGTCGACTGGGGCAAGCTCGGCGATAATAGAGGTTCCGGCCTCGCCGGCAATCAACACGCGGCCCATAGGCCCCTGGTCGCCGATCCGCAGAGCAGGGCTGCCGCGGTCGCGCTTTGCCCGCGGCAGATCGGAAAGATCCGGTCGGTGGCACTCCATCGTGTGGACGACGAGGCAGCCTGCGGCGCGAAAGCCTTCCAGGAGGCGCTTCACGTAAGGCACAGCCTTGCGGATGCGGCTGACATCGTTTCCAAGGCTTTCGCCAAAGCCGCCTGCCTCGGTGAAGTCGCGCTGCATGTCGATGACGATCAGCGCCAGTTCGCCCGGCCGCGTCGGGAAGGGAAAGGGCTGTGCACTGATCGCCGCCATCAGTGATGCCCCGCCATGTGCGCGCCGATGACGCCGACATCGGCGCCACGGGCGGGCGTCTCATACACGAGACGGCCCTGCGACATCACATGGATCCTGTCCGACAGCTCCATCAGTTCGTCGAGATCCTCCGAAAGAAGCAGGATGGCCGTCCCCGAATTCCTTGCGCGCACGATGCGCGCCCGGATCTCCGCAACCGCCGAGAAGTCGAGGCCGAAGCAGGGATTGGAGACGATCAGCAAATCAACTTTGCCGGTCAACTCACGCGCAAGCACAGCCCGTTGCACATTGCCGCCCGACAGAGCGGCAATGGGCGAGTTCATCGAGGCCGTCTTGACCTTGAAATCGGAGACGAGCTTGCTTGCCCATCTTTTCATGTGCCGCCGCGACAACCAGACCGACCGACCACCGTCCCTCTTGAGGTCGAACGTACGGAACGCCAGGTTTTCGCTGACCGTCATCTTCGGAGCGCAGGCGTTTTGCAGGGGCTCCTCGGGAATGAAGCGGACGTTGTTTCTCCGCGTCTCCTGCCGGGTGGCTCGATAAACCTCGCCGTTGACCACGATCGTTCCCGTTTCGCGTGGTCGCTGGCCTGCCAGGATTTCGGTGAGCTCCTTCTGGCCGTTGCCTGAAATTCCGGCGATGCCGACGATCTCGCCAGGGCGCACCTTGAGCTCGTTGATCTCGATCGTCTTCAGCCCGCTCCGGTCGAGCGCTTTCACGTTCTCGACCTGCAGAACCGGTCCCGCCGCATCCGAAACGGGTGTCCGGCTGTCAAGCTCGGCCAGTCTGACGTCCCCGATCATCCTGGCGGCCATCTCGGCCGTCGAAAGCTCGCCCACCTTGCCGCTGCCGACCAGCTTGCCACGCCTCAGTATCGATACGGCATCCGCAAACTTCGTCACCTCGTGGAACTTGTGCGAGATCATCAGTACGGTCAGTTCCCTGCGTTCGGTGAGGTTGCGTACAAGGCCGAGCATCTCGTCCGCTTCCGCCGGGGTGAGCACGGATGTCGGCTCGTCAAGTACGAGAAAGGAACGGCCGAGATAGAGTTGCTTGACGATTTCGAGTTTCTGCTTTTCACCCGCTGCAAGTTCCCGCACCGGACGGTCCAGCGGAATGCGGAAAGGCATCCGTTCCATGAACGCTGCCAAAGCGGCGCGTTCCTTGCCCCAGTTGATGACGTTCGGCACTTTGCTGCGGCTGATGACGAGATTCTCAGCTCCGGTCAGCGATGGAACGAGGGTAAAGTGCTGGTAGACCATGCCGAGCCCATAGCGCGCGGCAGCTTTCGGCGAGTCGATCGTCACCTCCCGGCCGTCCACCGACAGGGATCCGACGGATGCGTGGTAGAACCCCATGATGCATTTCACGAGCGTCGACTTGCCTGCACCGTTTTCACCGAGCAGGGCGTGGAACGACCCAGCGGGTATGTTGATCGATATGTCGTCGAGCGCCGTGAAGGCGCCGAAGCGCATCGTCATTCCGTGCGTCTCGATGCCGACGGCTTTGTCTGGTTGCGGCAGGGCGGTATCGCGTATCGTCTTCATGTCAGCGTCCCTTTCGACGATAGCCGCCCGACCCGCCGGCGGACCGTGCCCGATACCACTGGTGGCGACGGTTGTGCCGGGACACGACGGCCATCACGACAGCGCCTCGATCAGTGCGTCCGACGATGAGACGGAGCCGAAGACCCCGCCCTGCATCTTCACCATCTTGATCGCAGCCAGATGGTTTCCGTGGTCGGTTGCGCCGCAGCAGTCCTCGAGAAGCAGGCATTCGAAGCCGCGGTCGTTGGCTTCTCGCATCGTGGTGGAAACGCAGACGTCGGTGGTGATGCCGGTGAGAACGATGTTCTCGATGCGTTTCTGATGGAGGATCAGCTCCAGATCAGTAGCACAGAACGATCCCTTGCCAGGTTTGTCGATGATCGTTTCGCCCTCGATCGGATAAAGTTCCGGGATGATATCCCAGCCTTGTTCTCCCCGGGTAAGAATGCGGCCGCAGGGGCCAGCGTCGCCGATACCCGCCCCGATGCGCTGCGAACGCCAGCGCTTGTTCGCGGGCAGATCAGACAGATCCGGCCGGTGACCTTCACGGGTGTGGATGATGTGGTATCCCTTGGCACGCATTGCCGCCAGAACCCGCTTGATCGGCTGGATCGATGCCTGCACCAGCGACAGATCGTAGCCCATGTGATCGACATAACCGCCCTTGCCGCAGAAGTCCGTCTGCATGTCGATGATGATAAGGGTGGTATTGTCCGGCCGGAGCTTGCCGTTGTAAGGCCAGGGATATGGATCGGCGGTGACGTAGCGGTTGTCGGCGGCGACCAGCGTGTCCATTTCTTTCCTCCTATTCGGCTGCGGACCTGAAGGTTTCTCCATAGCGCCGCGTCGGCTTTTCGAAGCCGCAGGACGTGCCGTCTGTCACCTTGATCCCGTCCTCCCAGGGCAGTCGGTACCGACCGGCGACAAGGTCATGCATATAGGTATACGGCGCATCCGCCGCGCCGCCTGCCACAGCCACATAGCCGCGGTGCCCGAACTGGTAGATGTTGTTCTCCACGCCCCAGCCGAGGCGCGCCTCGCGCACGAGGTCGGGACGTACCTCGGCCGTGATGATCTCGTTGACCCGGCCTGACGTGCCGTGCGCGATGATCGTGCCGTCGAAGTTGCAGATCATGCCTTCGCCCATGGAATCAAACGTGCCGTCGGAGCCGCACATGCATACGTTTGCCGTCACCATGAGGTTGCAGAAGGCGTTCGACTGGTTGGTAAAGCGCCAGCTTTCGCGGATCGGGGCCGTATAGCCGGCAGTCCGGATCATGATTTCTGCACCCTTGTAGGCACACTCTCGCGCCATCTCCGGGAACATGCCGTCGTGGCAGATGATCAACGCAAGCTTGGCGCCCTTCGGCCCGTCTATCACCGGGATGCCAAGATTGCCCGGCTCCCAGGGCTCCACCGGAACCCAGGGATGCATCTTCCGGTAATAGAGCTTCAACTCCCCATTGTCGTCGATCACAATACCGGAATTGTAGGGCATGCCGCCGGGGTTGGATTCCATGATGGAGAAGCAGCCCCAGATCCTGTTGTCGGCGCAGGCTTTTTTGAAGGCGGCAACTTCCGGCCCGTCGAGGCTGCACATGATCTCCGGGTTCGTGTCCATGGACAGGCCATGCAGCGCGTATTCCGGGAACACCACAAGAT
>JAEYTV010000255.1 GCA_023433855.1 Pseudomonadota bacterium
TCTCTGAGCCAAGGAGCCCTCGATGAACTACGAACAACTCGACACGGCGGGAAACGAGCGCGAACTCGCAACCCTTCCCGGATGGGGACTGGAGCCCGACGGCCGTGCGATCCGAAGGAGCTTCAACTTCGGGAATTTTGTCGAGGCGTTCAGCTTCATGACGGAATGTGCCTTGATGGCGGAGAAACTGAACCACCACCCTGAATGGTCGAATAGCTTTTCGCGCGTCGACGTGCGGCTGACGACCCATGCAACCGGGGGGCTGACAGATCGCGACTTCAAGCTCGCCCGTGCAATCGACAAGGCATTCTCCCGCCGCAATTGAACTCCATTGTCGAAGACCCATATCTGGGCAATCGCTGTTCCGCAGAGACGATCATGGACGACGTAAAGATCGGTGAAATTCTTCTTCCTGGAGACCAGGACACGCAAGATCGCCAGGAGCGCCGGATCAGGGCACGGTTCTGGCCGACGCTCAGGCGCGCCGTGCGCCAAGTTCCGTTCACCCGCGACCTGATTGCCGCCTATTATTGCGCGATTGACCGGCGCACCCCTGTACGCGTCCGTGGCATGCTGCTTGCTGCCCTCGGCTACTTTGTCCTGCCGGTTGATTTCGTCCCCGATTTCTTCGCCGTCGTCGGCTTCACCGACGACTTGGCAGTGCTCGCCGCAGCCTTGCGGATGATCCAGGGGCACATCGATGACCGGCACTACGAAGCCGCCGATCAGGCTCTTGCCGACAATCCCGACGTCGCGGGAGAAGCGCGCGCAGGCTAGGACGCGGCCTTGGAGGTCACTCCAATCGTGCCCGCGCATCGTACTTGGCACCGTACTAGGCACCGTCCTCGCAACAGTGTGATCTGCGCACGGCCTTCTGTCTCCAGCGGTACGTACCTGCCCTTTATCGGCGACAAACTCTCGCCCCAATCCTTGTGTCACTGGAGCCGCGAACTGACGGAGTTTTCCTGCCGAACAAGGCTCTTAGGCACCATGGCGCGGACGTAGCCCGGCATGGCCGGGTTGCGGGTCGGGGCATTTGAGGGATTGTCGCAAGGTGATTGACTGTTTAGTAACCAGAAATACGTCAGTATGATGTGATCAGGATCGTGCTTGGCGAAGGCTTGCCCCTCGGGCTTTAAAAATGAGAATAACCGGCAGGAAACCATGTCTGTAAGAACAATCGCAACCGCATTGGCATTGACGTTGGCAAGCGTAGGCGTCGCTTCCGCGCAAACGCCGACCCGGATCCAGCAGTTCAAAGCTTGGGGTGCCTATTCCTACAAGTCCGGTGGCAACACTGTGTGCTACGTTCTGTCTGTTCCGACTGCCAAAGAACCGTCGAGTGTCGACCATGGGGACATTTTCTTCATCGTCTCCCAGCGCCCCGGCCAGAACATCTCCTACGAACCGCAAGCCATGATGGGGTATCCTCTTCAGGCGAATTCGAAGGTCACCGTCACCATCGACGGCAAGAATTTCGTGATGTTCACGAAGGACAAGGCGGCCTGGGTGGAGAACGCGGCGGAAGAACCAGCCTTGGTTGCAGCCATGAAGGGCGGCCATAACATGAGCGTCAGCGCCGTGTCGGGGCGCGGGACCAAGACATCCTACACCTACTCGCTCGCCGGAATTTCCGCAGCACTGAAGCAGATCGAATCCTGCAAATAACAGGTTCGAGGATCGTTGTGAAAAAGGCCGGTCATCGTGATCGGCCTTTTCGCATGCCTGAAGGATAGTGACGCCGCGCCATTTTGATGATAAAGGGCGGCAACGAATGGCCCTGGGCTTCCACGCTGCCGGGTCGATGTGGTTTCACACAGAAGCATTTTCTTGTTCCCCCCTTGGTGGAAGGCGGGGCAGGTAATGTGTTGGACGGACAGGACAGATGGCAATTTCAGAAGCCATGATCGCCCCCCTCAAGACGCCGTTAGTGCCGCGACCGGACCTGTTGTCCGGCAAGCCTTCCCTGATCGGTCTGACACGCGAGGAGATGGCAGAGGCGCTGAAGGGAAAAGGCGTGCCTGAAAAACAGGTACGCATGCGCGTCAGCCAGCTGTGGCATTGGTTCTACATTCGCGGCGTGTCGGATTTCGACGCTATGACCAATGTGGCCAAGGACATGCGCGAGATGCTGAAGACGCATTTCACTATCGCCCGTCCGGAAATCGTGGAGGAGCAGGTATCGAACGACGGCACCCGCAAGTGGCTGCTGCGCTTTCCGCCACGCGGCGCCGGACGCCCGGTCGAGGTGGAGACGGTCTACATCCCGGAAGAAGGGCGCGGCACGCTTTGCATCTCCAGTCAGGTAGGTTGCTCGCTCACCTGTTCATTCTGCCACACGGGTACACAACGGCTCGTGCGCAATCTGACGGCGGAAGAGATCCTGTCGCAGCTCTTGCTCGCGCGCGATCGGCTGGGCGACTTCCCGGGAACGGATACCCCGCCGGGCGCCTTCGTGCCGACCGGCGAACGCAAGGTAACCAACATCGTCATGATGGGTATGGGTGAACCACTCTACAATTTCGAGGCGGTGAAGACCGCTCTGCTGATCGCCTCCGACGGCGACGGACTGTCGCTGTCGAAGCGCCGCATCACCCTGTCCACCTCCGGGGTCGTGCCGGAAATCTACAGGACCGGCGAGGAGATCGGCGTCATGCTGGCGATCTCGCTCCATGCGGTTCGCGACGAACTGCGCGACATGCTGGTTCCGATCAACAAGAAGTATCCCCTGAAGGAACTCATTGAAGCTTGCCGCGCTTATCCCGGCCTGTCGAACGCCCGCCGCATCACCTTCGAATACGTGATGCTGAAGGATGTCAACGACAGCCTGGAAGACGCCAAGGAATTGATAAGGCTGTTGAAGGGCGTCCCGGCCAAGATCAATTTGATCCCGTTCAACCCATGGCCCGGCACCAACTACCAGTGCTCCGACTGGGCGCAGATCGAAAAATTCGCCGACTTCATCAACCAGGCGGGTTACGCATCTCCGATCCGTACTCCGCGCGGCCGCGACATCCTCGCTGCCTGCGGCCAGTTGAAGTCTGAGTCCGAGCGGATGCGCAAGACCGAGCGGCTCGCATTCGAGGCGATGATGATCGCGGGGCACGGCGAGGACGACTGACCCGCTTTGCGTCGCGCCCGGGCTTTTTTGTTGCTCGGGCAGCCGACCCGGCATAGGTTCGGCTCACTCGTTCTTGGTGCCCATCATCGATGACCTTCCTTCTCCGTGACGCCGCCCCAGCCGACCTGCCGGCCATTACCGAGATCTATCGCGACAGTGTCCTCACCGGAACGGCGAGCTACGAGATCACGCCGCCCGACGATATCGAGATGAAGGCCCGCTACGAGGCGATCCTGGCCAAGGGGTACCCCTATATCGTCGCGGAAGCGGCCGACGGCACGCTGCTCGGTTACGCCTACGCCTCCGCCTTCAGGACACGTCCCGCCTACAGGTGGCTGGTCGAGGACTCGATCTACCTTCCGCCTAGTGCCCGCGGCCGCGGCATTGGAAAGGCCTTGCTGGCCGAACTGCTTGCGCGGTCCGAGCGTCTCGGTTTTCGGCAGATGGTCGCGGTGATCGGTGGGGCGAGTCCCGCTTCCGTGGCATTGCACCGCAGTTTAGGCTTCGAACTTACCGGAACCCTCCGGGGCACCGGCTTCAAGAATGGTCGCTGGCTCGACACGACTTTGATGCAGATCGCCCTCGGCGACGGCAATGCAACGCCTCCCGACCTGTCCAGCTATCCGGGGACTTTGCTTGCGGAGTGACAACCCGGTGCGTGGCTTTCCGCGGCGTCGTTCAGCCAGCCGGCAGAACGCTACTTGACCAGCTTCAGCACCTTGTCGAAGACCTTGAGGACTTGCGGAAGTTCGTGGCCGCGCTTCAGCACGGTGCCGTGGGTATTGAGGACCGAATAGGCGCCCTGCTTGTTCGCCAGCTTTG
>JAEYTV010000312.1 GCA_023433855.1 Pseudomonadota bacterium
CGTCCATGGTGACGACGAAGGCGATGCTGGCAATCAAGGGGCTGCTTGCCGCGCGCGGCGTTCACGTCCTCGAAACGCCGATCGGCGAACGCACCGCGTTCAAGGAACTGTTTGAGAACGGCGGCACTCTTCACACGCTCGACCCGGCCAAGGTCAGCAATGTCGACAAGGCGAAAGAAAATGCGGGGGCCTTCGCAAGGGAAGTCCTGCGGCTGATGCCGGTGAAGATCCACCGATCCGCTGCGTCGCGCCTCTTCGGTCTGGGACGGAATGCCGCCTGAAGCGGAGAGCTCCCCGGATTAGATCAACTCATGTCACCGCAACACCGGACCAGACAAAATCGGGTCCGGCTGCAGGCGGTCGCTTATCTTGATCTAGTCGACGAACTCGACCGTCGTTCCCGGCTTCACCATCTTTGCCAGTTCCGTTGCGTCCCAATTGGTGAGGCGGATGCAGCCATGGCTGTTGGTTTTGCCGATCTTCGAGGGCTCCGGCGTTCCGTGGATGCCGTAGGTCGGCTTTGACAATGCAATCCACACGGTTCCGACAGGGCCGTTGGGGCCGGGCGGGATCTGCAGGATCTGGTCGTTGTTGCCCTGCTTGAAGTTGATCTTCGGATTATAGGTGTAGCCGGGATCGAGCGCGATGCGCTCTACAGTATGACTGCCGGTCGGAGAGGGGGTATCGGACGACCCGATGGTCGCGGGATAAGCGGCGATGAGAGTGTTATCTGCACCGTAGGCGAACACCTGCTTGCGGCCTTTATCCGCAATGATCCGGGTTACCTGACCGGTTTTGGGCTGCCCCGGGTTTATGACTTTGACAATCGTACCCGGGATGGTGAAGTCCACGCCGGGATTGAGGGCCTTCAGGTAATTTTCGTCCATGTGGAACTGTTCAGCCAGCTTTTCGGTGACCGATGTGTACGACATGGCGGGCAGCTGAGCCTTGTGGGCGTAATCTTCCGGAATGGAGGCAACATAGGGGCCGGCGGCGTCGGCCGCGGTTATCGTGTAGTCGACGATGGGCAGTCCGCCGGAATAGGTCAGCCGCTGCATGATATCTTCGGAATTGTTCGGATCGATGGTCTCACCCGTCATCTCTTGCCAGGCGGCCAGGGCCTTGTTCACATTATCTCCCAGGTGACCATCTATGACGCCGGGCGAGATTCCTTCCCGGTCGAGAAAAACCTGAAGCGCGGCGATTTCCGCCTGCGGTTTCTTGGTGACGGTTATGATGGGCTGCTGGGGGTGGAGGCCCTCGATCGCATTTCGATCGGGCTCGATCGAAGCTTCCTGTGAATAGCCGTCATCGATGCCGGGAATGGACGGATCATCGAGAGGCAGGCGCGTGATGGACCCCTCGCGCGGGATGCCGCCGGTGATAGCCCCCGGCTCCCCGGGCCGGTACTCGCGATAGTCCTGGTAACCCCCAAGGTCGCGGAAGCGGCGATAACCGCCCGGTGGAGGAGGGTATTCCTCCGCCCTTGTCGTGCGGTAAGGATCCTGTCGAATTTCCGTCGCAACGACATTGCCGTAGCGGTCGATGAAGACCCGCCTACCCATTCCGTCTCGGCTTATCACGACACCGGGACCGTCCGGCATATAGTCGAGGATGACCCCGTCCGGTGCAACGAGCACGGTGTCTTCAGAGTAACGATATCCGCTCTGTGCCTCTGCCGAGGGTATGCCTTGCGTCCCGATCAAGACAATGAGGCTGACGCCTACGAAAAATAGCCGCTTCACTGTGTCACCGACTTCCTGATTCCTTAAAATATGTAATCGGGAACTTCGATCTTCGTTCCCCGCTACCGCGTCTTCGTCTCTCACAAGGTAAATTGGACGGTAGTGTGAAGAAAATGAATTCCTTATGAACACGGCGTTAATTTCTCCACGCGATAGGAATAGAAATCCTAACGAGTTCGTGAAGGGAATGACAATGAAGCTTTTTTCCGCGGCGAATGGTCCAAGGCTCTTCCTCGACGAAACCTCGGTGCTCGATGTCGGCGCCTGTCTCGTCGGCACCACGGATCTTTCTCCCGGACGCGCGATTCCGGACGACGGCGATCCACGAATCGACCATTCGCTCGAAGGTTTCCTCTTCACCTGCGGGCCGTATCACATTCGCCACCCCGAGCCGATCGAGGGCAGGAAGAACGGCGAAAGATATCCCCTTCACGGCTCCTATTCCTCCAATCGCGCCGAGATCGTCTTCTGGGATGCGCAAGGCGAAGACGCCGAATGCCGGGCTCGTATCCCCCTGATCACGGCGACCGGAGGCCGGGCCCTGCTTGAGCGACACTGGAGCATCGACGGCGGGACCGGCGAGGTGAGGCTCGCGGACAAACTTACCAATACGGGAACAAAGCCCTTCGCGGCCGTGCATATGTATCACATGAACATCGGCGCATGGTTGTTCGACGACCAGGTCCGGCTGAAGGGAAGGATGCTGGAGAGCGGAGACCTGCCGTGGAATTTCGGCGAGGATCCTGGCGGCGTGTTCTGTGTTCCGGCACATGACCGGGGACAGCAATGGGGGGAGATCGCTCTAGGCCCGATTGCGTCGATCGGGGGCCTCACGCTCAAGGTGAAGTTCAAGCTCGACACCCTGCCTCACCTGCAGATCTGGCGAAACCAGAAAGCGCCCGCGCATGTGCTGGGAATCGAGCCGGTTTCTCATCGCCTGGCCAGCCGTTACGAACTGGCGGAAAAGGGAGAACTCGAGTCGCTCGAGCCGGGCGAAAGCATCGAATACGGTCTGCGGTTCAGCTTTGTCTGATTGGTCCCTCGACGATTGACGGTCCAGTTGACCCGTCGTAATGCTTGCCCCATCGAAACGGAGGGCTTGAGCCATGGATATCCGCCCGATCAACGACGAATACTCCGTCACTGGACAGATCGCGGTCGAAGACCTAGACCAGATCAAGGCGATGGGCTTCAGATCAATCGTCTGCCACCGGCCCGACGACGAGGAGCCGGGCCAGCCGAGATATGCGGACATCGCAGCGCGTGCAGAGGAACTAGGCCTCGACATCCGGCATGTTCCGGTCGGACGGAACGGCGTCGATGCGAATGGCGTCACGGCCATGGTCGATGCACTCGATGAGCTTCCGCGTCCCATGCTTGGCTTCTGCCGCTCTGGCGCGCGCTCGACTGCGATTTATGAAAAGAGCCAGCATATCCGCGGTTGATTCTTCCCGCGCCAGGTTTTCGCAGCCGGCGCAACTTCCCGCAGCTCAACATCCAGGAGAATACCATGAGCATCAAGCGCATTGAAACCGGCGCCCGCATGAGCGGTGCCGTCGTTCACGGCAACACTGTCTATCTCGCAGGTCAGGTCGGTGAGGGCGAGACGGTCAAGGAGCAGTGCGAGTATGCGCTACGCGAAGTGGATCGCCTGCTGGCTGCCGCAGGATCCGACAAGTCCAAGATCCTGCAGACACTGATCTACCTCTCCGACATGTCGGATTTCGGTGAAATGAACGCGGTGTGGGAAGCATGGGTCGATCCGGCCAATACGCCAGCGCGCGCCACCAGCGAAGCCAAGCTTGCTGCTCCCAAGTACAAGGTTGAATTCACCGTCACGGCGGCGATCTGATCGTCGTCCGCTCTGATCTTCCATCGAATGAAAAAAGCCGGCCTCGCAGCCGGCTTTTTTCGTATCAGGCTTTTTCTCTGATCTGAGTCAGCGTCCGGCTCGGGGTGATGGCTTCCGGATCCAGTTTGACTTCGATGATCGACGGCTTACCGCTTGCGCGGGCCCGCAGATAGGCCGGCCCGAAGTCTTCCGTCTTCTCCACCAGTTCGCCATGGCCGCCGAAGGCCCGGGCATAGGCTACGAAGTCCGGATTGACGAGATCCGTCGCGCTGACGCGCCCGGGGTATTCGCGCTCCTGATGCATGCGAATGGTGCCGTAGATGCCGTTATTCACGAGCACAGTAATGATAGGGAGCCCGTATCGGACGGCTGTGATGAATTCCTGCCCATGCATCATGAAGCAGCCGTCGCCTGCGAAGCAGACCACTTCCCGTTCGGGAAAGAGCTGTTTTGCCGCAACGGCTGCCGGAAGGCCGTAGCCCATCGAGCCCGATGTCGGCGGGGACTGGGTGTTGAAGCGGCGGATGCGGTGGAATCGGTGCAGCCAGGTGGCGTAGTTGCCT
>JAEYTV010000350.1 GCA_023433855.1 Pseudomonadota bacterium
CGTCCTGATTGATGAGCCGGATGCAACCCGAGGAAACGGCCTTCCCAATGCTGAAAGCCTCAGGCGTGCCATGTATACGATACAGCGTGTCCTTGCCGTTTTCATGGATGTAGAGAGCGCGAGCACCAAGTGGGTTCTTGAGTCCGGGATCCATGCCCCCGTTTGCGATGCTGTAGGGCTCCAGTTCCGGTTGCCGCGCAACCATTGAATCAGGCGGCGTCCAGCGCGGCCATTCCCGCCTGTACGCCATGATGGCCTCGCCAGCCCAGGCGAACCCCTCCCGTCCGACTCCGATCCCGTAGCGCACCGCGCGGTCGCCTGCCTTGATGTGGTAAAGATACTTGGCTGGCGTATCTACGACGAGTGTTCCAGGCTTCTCGTTCGTGGGATAGTCCACCTCGGTTCGCCAGAACTGAGGCGGTAGCTGGCTGATATCCACTTCCGGGATCGGAAATCTCTCATTGGGCATCGCATAATAGATAGGCGGCACCACCGGCTTGGGCGCCGGTGGCGGTTCCGCGATCGCCATGACAGGCGGCTGCTCGGTCGATACACAGCCAGAGACGGCGACTGCGCTTACACCAAGGATGAAGGAGCGCCTCGGCAAGCCTGCACCAACCTGATGTCCCGTTGAGCTGTTCGTTCTTTCTTCAGTCTGAATGTCATAGGCCATGTTGTTGATACTCTTTGTTGATTTCGCAGGCTGCCTCCAAGCCTGCCCGCCTTAAGGCAGCCTTAAGCGACGACGGGGCTGGTCTGCCATGGAACCCGCCGCTCAGGCCGCGCGGGCCTCCGCGATCGCCTTCTTCAGCCCCTTCTCATCCAGCACGCCCGCGAAGGTCGACCGGCCGATGACGAAGGACGGTGTGCCTGCGAAGTTGAAGGCGAGCGCCTGACTGTAGTTGCGGTCGAGCAGGCCCGAGATCTTGGCGCTGTGCTTGTTCACGGAGGCAGCGATCTCCTTCATGGTGAGGCCCGCGCCCGTCAGCGCCTTCTCCACGGCTTCTTCCGTCAGCTTTCCCGTGGTCTTCATCAGCGCTCCCATGGCAGGCTCGTACTTGCCGATCTGTGCGGCACCGAGCACTGCCTGGGCAGCAAAAATCGAGGCACCACCGAACACGGGCCAATCCTTCAGCACCAGCCGGACGTTGCCGCCCTCGCGAACACCCTTCTCGAGAACGGGATGGATCTTCTTGCAGTTGGGGCACTGGTAGTCGAAGAATTCGACGACCGTCACGTCCCCCTTGGGATTGCCGAGAGCCGGCGCGTCCGGATCATGGAACACGGTCTTCTCGGTGATCTCCTGGCTGAAGGCCAGGCGCGGGAGGACGGCGGCGAATGCGGCGCTGCCTGCCGTGACGGCGAGCAGGTTTCTGCGGGTAATCATCTCATATTTCTCCTTTTCCTGATTCTTCGGGGCCAAGTACGACGACCTTCGAGCCTCTCGGCACGCGGCGATGCAAATCGATGATGTCGTGGTTGAGGAGCCGGATGCAGCCCGACGAGACGGACTTGCCGATGCTCCAGGGCTCATTGGTCCCGTGGATGCGGTAGAGCGTGTCCTTGCCGCCCTGGTAGAGGTAGAGGGCGCGTGCCCCCAGAGGATTGTTGATGCCACCCTCAAGGCCAGACACCAAAGGGCCGTAGCGCTCCGGATTGCGCTTGATCATGTTCTGGGTGGGCACCCAGCCAGGCCACTGCGCCTTGCGGGCGATATCGGCCTCGCCCTCGAATTCCATGCCCGCCTTGGCCACGCCGACGCCGTAGCGCATCGCCTTGCCACCCTCCATTACGAGATAGAGAAAGCGGGAATGGGGATCGACCACGATCGTGCCCGGAGGATAACCGGTCTTGTAATCCACGACCTGGCGGACGTTCTTCGGGTCCATCTTGGAGACGTCGATGCCGGGGATGGTCTCGTTTCCGTCCTTGATCGACGCGTACATGCCAGCCGGCGACGGATCCGCTCTTGGCGCCTCTGTCTTCAGCGGTTTCGGAGCCGTCTGCGCGCATGCCGACAGCCCCATGACGAACAGCGAGGCGATCAACGGTCGCCAAATAGCGGCCGCTCGGGGAGATATCATTCGGCTATTCCTTCTTGAGATTTGAGTTCCTGGATCTTCTGCGCGAGAACCTCGCGGGAGATCTCACCCAGGTGAGAGCCGGCAAGCGTGCCATCGGCTGCTAGAAAGAGTGTCGCGGGCAGGCCGACTGCCGAATAGTGGCGGCCGAGCAGAAGCTGCGGATCGAGCACCGCCTGCGGCAGATCGAGGTTCGTTCTCTGGAGGTAGTCAACGATCTTTGCCGAAGGCTCGCCCTGGTTTGCAAAGACGAAGTCGACATCCGCCGTGCTGGCTGCGAGTTCCGCCATCATCGGCAGTTCGCTGCGACAGGGCGGGCACCACGTTGCCCATAGGTTCACCACCATGGGGCGGCCATCACCTCCGATCCTGATTTCGGCATCGTCCAGTCTGCGGAAGGTGGAGGTGACAGGCGGGGGTCGCGCGTCGGAATAGGTCAATGCAAGTGTCGCCGCTGTCGCGACAAGGCCCGCGAAAAGGCTTGCCACCGCCCATCCGACGAGCTTTCGGCTTCTCAGGAACAGCACCGCCAGCATCACGGCGACGCCTGCGGCACCTCCGCTCCAGGAGAAGCCACCTTGCCACATCGCAAGGACGCGCCAAGGCTCCGAGGCGAAGCTGCCGAGATGCTGCACAACATGCCCCAGGCGAGCCGCCCCAAGCCCGACGACCGTCGTCCATGACGACCAGCGCCCGAGCCGGTCGTCGATCCGATGGGCAAGGATGGACGCCACGCCAAGGAACACGACCATGCCTACGATGGCAGCGAAGCGTTCCGCGTCGAACGCGAAGGGACCAAACGAGATCGCGTTCATCAAAGTGCGCGCTTGAGCGCTGATGCCGACTTGCCAACGGTGTCCGCAGTGATCTCGCCGACGAGCCTGCTGCCGGCAATCTCATTGTTTCTGCTATCGAGGAACAGCATTGTGGGCGGTCCGACGACCTGAAGTTCCTTCATCAGCGATCGAGTGGCGTCATTGATCTCGCTGAGATCGACGGAGATCAGGCGAACGCCATCCAGCGCATTTGCCACCGTCGGGTCCGGAAAAACGGATCGCTCGATCACCCGGCACGTGATGCACCAGTCGGCGGTGAAGTAGATAAGCGAAGGAGAGCCGGTGGCATCTGCCTCCAGTAGCGAAGACAGTTCGGCTGCCGAGGAAACGGCATGGAACGAGCCCTTGTCAATCGTCTTTGCTGTCGCGTCTCCGGAGCGCCCGGCAGCGATTGTAGCGAGAGGCTTCAGAGGATCGGTTGCACCCGAGAGGCCGCCAATCCCCAGCATAACGCCGTAGAGACCGGCGACCATCCCTGCGGATTTGGCAAGCCGTGCAGCGCCACCGGCCTCGGGTTTTATCTGATCGAAGGCTCCGAGGAAGACTGCGAACGTGATCGCCAGGATGGACCATAGCAGCAGACCGCCTCCGACAGGCAGCAGACGGTCCACGAGCCAGACCGTGGTCGCAAGGAAGAGGAAGCCGAAGACCTGCCGGGCGCGATCCATCCATTGTCCCGCACGAGGAAGCAGGCCCGATCCGAAGGTCCCCATCAGGATCAACGGCATGCCCTTGCCGAGGCCGAGGGCGAACAGGGCTGTCGCGCCGAGGGCGACATCTCCGGTCTGCGCAATGTAGAGAAGCGCGCCCGC
>JAEYTV010000200.1 GCA_023433855.1 Pseudomonadota bacterium
CCTCCGGAGTGGCCTTTCCGGCCGAGGAGCTCAAGCTCATGACCGGTTTCAAGGGGACCATCGAGGTTGTTGGGGGGGGCGTGAAGCAGATGTACGGTTATGCGCAGATCACCGGCTGGACGTGGAAGGCGGTGGTGTGGGGACCGATCGAATCGGCGCAATCGAGCATCATGACCACCTGGCGGCAGCTCATCGCCGGCGGGACAATCTTCCTGGCAGTCGCCATGGTGCTCGCCTGGCTGGTAGCACGGCAGCTGAGAATCCCGATCCGCCAGATCGCAGAAATGGCCGAACGCATGGGCCGGGGCGAGATCGTCCCGCCTGTCGAGACCAAGATCCGCGAAGCGAACCAGGTCGCAATTGCGCTGTCCAATGCCTCCTTCGACCGGAGCGAGGCGGAAGATCGAATCCACCTCATCCTGCATGAACTGGTCCATCGCACCAAGAACATCCTCACTCTTGTACAAGCCATGATGCGGCAGCTGGCGCGCCGGGACACCACAATGGAGGAGTTCCAGAAGGCGGTGAGCAACCGGCTCCAGGGGCTTGGCAAGTCCATTGAGGCGCTTGCCAAGGAGCAATGGTCCGGGGTTTCGATCCGCAGGGTGATCGAAGTCCACATGAGCACCTTCGCAGAAGTCGCGGACCGGGTGGAACTCGAGGGCGAGGATTTCATCCTCAAGGCGGAGGCGGTGCAGAATCTCGGGCTTATCCTGCACGAACTGGCGACCAATTCCGTCAAATACGGCGCGCTATCCGTGCCGCACGGCAAGGTTCGCATCATGTGGAAGGAATTCGTCGGCGATGGTAGCCCGGATGCGATGCTGAAACTGGTATGGGAGGAGAAAGACGGTCCTCCCGTACATGAGCCCTCTCGGACAGGTTTCGGAACCACCATCATCAAGCGCCATGCGGCGGCGGCGTTTGGTGGCCAAGTGGACGTGGACTTCCGCCTCGAAGGCCTCTGCTGGACACTTGTCGCACCCCGATCGACATTCGAGAGAGGCGACAGCGGGGACAATCTCCACGGCCTTGCGATGTAACTCGACGTGCGATCTGGAACGAAGAGCGGTTGTCGCCGTTAATCGGCGATGGACTCTATGCTTACGAAGATCGACATCGATCTGGAATCCCTTCAAACCATTGGGCTCACCTATGTAAACGACGCGGCGCCGGGAATTCGCCGGTTGCGGCGTGGGAAAGGCTTCTGCTACCGGCTGCCCGACGGGGTCCTGCTGGCCGATGAGCAGGAAAAACGACGCATCGCGGCCCTCGGTCTTCCGCCGGCCTACGAAAACGTCTGGATCTGCCTTGACCCACGCGGACATCTGCAGGCGACCGGTTATGACTCGCGCGGGCGAAAGCAGTATCGCTACCATCCCGATTGGCAGAATTTTCGAAGCGAACTCAAGTTCGATCAACTCGTCAGGTTCGGCGAGGCGCTGCCGCGTATCCGAAACAGGGTGGCGCGCGATCTGGCGCAAGGTCTCGATAGGTCCGACGCCGTGATCGCGGCGTTGATCGCGCTGATGGATGCGACGCACCTGCGCGTCGGAAACCGTGCCTATGCGAAGGAAAACAAGACCTACGGTGCTACGACCTTGCTGAAGCGGCACATGAAGGTCTCCGGTGATGCGGTGCTTTTGAGGTTCACCGCCAAGGGCGGCAAACGCGTGCAACACACGCTGAGACATCCGCGCCTGCAACGGATCTTCGAGGAGATCGCCGATCTCCCGGGGCGACAGCTGTTTTCCTGGCCGGACGAGCAAGGTGTGCCGCGTCCGATCGATTCGGGACGTTTGAATGCCTATCTTGCCAAGATTGCAGGCTTTGCCGTGTCGGCCAAGACCTTTCGGACCTGGGGCGGCAGCCTTGCTGCGTTCATGGCGGCCTGGGAGCAGTTAGAAAAAGAGGGAAAGCGCCCGAAGATCAAGGGGATGGCAAGAACGGCATCGGAGGCGCTGCACAATACGCCCGCCGTCTGCCGCTCAAGTTATATCCATCCTGCCATCCTTGCGCTTTCGGAAGACAGCGGACCGCTCGAAAAGATCATGGGAGATAAAGGGGTCCTCAACGGGCCGAGGGGACTGAGGGCAAATGAACGGCGGCTGATCGCCTTCCTGAAGGAGGCTTCTGCCGAACCCCCTCGCGTCACCGCCCGCGAAGACCTGCGGGCGGCACTTGTCGAGTCTGCCTGACGTCAGGCGGCCTGGCGCTTGTGGCGGCCTTCCCGCACCTCTTCGACGATTTTGTCGACAAATTGCGGGAGGTCCTCGGGAGAGCGCGAGGTGATGATGCCGTTGTCAACGACAACCGCTTCATCCTTCCACGACGCTCCGGCGTTGCGGATATCCGTGCGGATCGACTTGTAAGAGGTCGCTTGACGGCCTCGGAGCGCATCCGCTTCAACAAGTAGCCACGGGCCATGGCAGATGGCAGCGACCGGCTTGCCGGTCTTGACGAAATCGCGCACGACTTTCACCGCGTCCTCATTGGCGCGAAGCACGTCGGGATTGATCTGGCCGCCAGGCAGAACAAGCGCGTCAAAATCCTCGGTATTGACGTCCCTGGCCTCCAGATCGACCGGCACGGTGTCACCCCAGTCGGTTTCGTCCCAACTCTTGATTTCGCCGCTCTTGATGGAGGCGATCTTGACAGTGGCCCCGCGCTTCTTCAGTTCGACTAGAGGCACCCGCAGTTCCGAACGCTCGTAACCGTCGGTTGCGAGGATGAGGATGGACGCGTTTTCAATAGCAGTCATTCGCTACTCCTTCTGCTGATTGGTTCGATCAAAGACGGCCGGTGGAAAGATCCCGGCCGTTGATGGATGCCGGCACGCATATTTCCTCCCGGGGACCTTTCGGCAGGGGAAGGATCACTGCATCCGGTACGACGACCTGGAGTTCCTGCGGCCGCTCGACGGCAAATGTCGTCTGTTCCTGCTCGACGCCGCCGAGCTTGTTTCTGAGCATCCTGATAAAGTGTCGCATGAGGTTTTCTCCCAGGGGCGGACGGCCTCCTCGCCGGCCCACGTAGTGTTGAAACCCCTCCACCGGAGAATCGTTCCAAACTCGTCACAGGCTGTAAGAGAAAGTGACTGGCGGACTGGAACAAACGGACGAGTTCAACGTTTGCGCCCAAATGTTCCAGGAAGCGGCGTGATCCTCTTGGTGCCTGCGAATGAATGATGACTGCCTGGTCGCCAACGGCAGGCCCACCCCCAATATCGGATCTGCCCGCGCCGAACGGTCTGCCAGGGGCGGTCGCGCCTGGAGGGCACTTGTCCTGGCGCTCTGTCCTGTTGCGGGTTCCTGCT
>JAEYTV010000433.1 GCA_023433855.1 Pseudomonadota bacterium
AAAAATGCATCTCCAGCGCTTGATCTTCACGGCCGGGTGACCTTGCGACCACCGTGCGATGCGAGGCGGCGCGGAGACCATGCACTGAAGAAGGGAGCCGTGCTTCTCGAAATAAAGATGCTCGTCGCGGCAGCTGGCCGGGCTAGCCAACAAGCAGACAGTCAGGACGAGATCAACGAGGTTCAACGGAGCACCTTCCCGCAGAAATGCGCAAAGAACAGACGCCACCCGCACGCGGTGCGTGCTCAAAGCGGCAACGGCCCCGCAAGGTGCCCGATGAGAAGCCGGTATCACAATAGGCCCGGCCCCGACGTCCGTCAACCGGGGCTGCCTCCCTTCCCGGACGACGGAGGTTGTGTTGACTCGGCCCGCTGAAGGTCTACCTTCCATCTGCCTGCGCTACCCGAACCACTTGGCTCGGGATCGCTACGCTCAATTGCAGCTTCGGGAGGAAGTCGAATGCAGGTTGTTGCTGTTTTGCTGGGTACCGTAGGCCTCATGATCGCCACGGCGGGCCCCTGTCTTGCCCAAGACGCTGCCGCCGGCGAGAAGGTTTTTACAAGGTGCAAGGCCTGTCATGTCGTAGACGCGGACACCAACAAGATCGGCCCTTCGCTCAAGGGCGTCGTCGGCCGGACTGCTGGGACCCACGAAGGCTTCAAGTATTCCAATGCCATGGTTGAGGCAGGCAAGAATGGCACGATCTGGACGGACGAGACGCTGGGTGCTTATCTTCACGACCCCAAGGCGTACATCAAAGGCAACAAGATGGCATTTGCCGGCCTGAAGAAGGACGAGGAAGTCGCCAATGTCATCGCCTATCTGAAGCAGTTCCCGAAATAGAAAACGCGCCTTTAGCGCGTTCCCAGGTTCTGGGATATGGTTTTGCCGAGTGCATACAGCCGCTGCTCTATCAGGGTAGGCGCCTCGCAGACGAAGGTCAGCGATTGAACACGCTCCTGGAATATCCGCGTCTGGAGAACGAGGCGATCGTTGCGAGCGGCGATCTCGTTTGGGTCGGCATCCGCACGGGCACGCAGAGCATCGATTGAGGATGCCTCCCGGCGCAGGGACGCTGCAAGGTCCCGCTGTTTGTGGGCATAACGCGCGATGCCGCTGATGATGTGCGACCGCTCGCGGTTCATATGGTCGAAAAGGCCGCTCATCAGCCTCGTCAATTGCGTTCTGCGCTCGACAGGGGTGAGCTTGGCCGCAAAGTCGCGGATCATCTGCTCCGCCTCCGGCAACGGCACGCGACGGGCAGCGAGTTCGCCGACGAGATTATCGATGGTGGGATCCACGCGCCCTTCTGCAGCCGTGTCCGGCAGGTCAGGTCCGTTCCATATCTGACCGATCGAAAGCTCCGGCACCTTGCGTTGGATGCAGGGCCAATCAGGATCGTCCCCCTGAGCCCCGAAAACGGCGTCGATCGGCGTGCCGAAGACAAGCGTCGCGACGAGCAACCCGGACAACCGCAAGCTGGCCGTCATGTGTTTCCTCCTCCATCTTGCCTGCGACTGAGCAGGCCTTTCGTCGGGTCGTAGGCATAGATGGCCCCTCCCAGGAAAAGCACGATACATCCCACCACGACCATCAGGGAACGCCCATCGACCTGGCCGTAGAAAGCGAAACGCACCAGTTCAACGGCATAGGTGAAGGGATTGGCAAGACAGATCTTGTGGAGAAGCGGGCTTGCTTCCTGGATGCGCCACAGCGGGTAGAGAGCCGAGGATGCAAAATACATCGGGAAGATCACGAAGTTCATGATGCCGGCAAAGTTCTCGAGCTGCTTGATCACCGAGGATAACAGCATGCCGAGGGCACAAAGCATCACCCCCGCAAGGAATAGGGCCGGCAGGACGAGGAGATAGCCGATGACCGGAGGCTTGACACCCCAGAACCAGGCAACACCCAGAAAGACATAGACCTGCAGGATCGAGACGGAAACACCGGCGAGCAGCTTCGACGACAGGAGGAACCAGCGGGGAAATGGGCTGACCAGTAAGGTCCTCATATTGCCCATCTCCCGGTCATAGACCATCGACAGCGACGACTGCATGCCGCTGAAGAGGAGGATCATGCCGCAGAGCCCCGGCGTGATATACACCTCATAGAGAACATAGGTCTTGTAGGGGGGAATGATCGAGACGCCGAGAACCTGCCGGAACCCCGCTGCGAATACGAAGAGCCACAGCAACGGCCGCACAAGCGAAGAGATGAAACGCTCGCGCTGATTGAGAAAACGCAAGGCTTCTCTGAAGACGATCCCGCGGAAGCAGATCAGGTAATGCCGCAGACCGAATCCCATGTCCTGCTCGCGTCCAGGGGAGAAGACATCCGGTGTGACCGGTGACGTCATCTGAGCACCTCCCGTGCTTGCGAACCGGCTCGGGTCAGCGCGGTAAATGCTTGTCCGATATCCTCCGTGCCGGTGTTCGCAAGGACATCCGAAACCCTGCCATCGGCAAGCACTCGACCCTGGTCAAGCAGAACGACATGATCTGTTCGATCGACCTCGTCGATCAGGTGGGTGGCCCATAAGACGCTGATCGCCTCCTGCGAGACGAGAGCGCGGATCGTATCGAGAATGTCCGCCCGCGAATGGATATCCAGCCCGACAGTCGCTTCATCCAGCAAAAGCAGCGGTGGTCGATGCAGCAACGCGCGCGCAATCTCCACCCGACGCATCTGGCCGCCGGAAAGCGCGCGCACTTTGTCGTGCAGCCGGTCGGCCATGCCGACCTGATCAAGAAGCGAGGTTATCCTTTCCCTGGCTTCGCCCCGCCCCATACCGTGCAAGGACGCGTGGTAGGAGAGGTTCTGGTGGACACTGAGGTCGAGATCGAGGGTGCGAGCCTGGAACACGATGCCCAGCCGGCGAAGCGCCGGCCCCGGCTCCCGCGCCACGGAATGACCATAAATGCGGATCGAGCCGTGTCGGGTATCGAAAAGGTGACAGATCAGGGAAAACAACGTCGTCTTCCCGGCGCCGTTCAAGCCTAATAGG
>JAEYTV010000516.1 GCA_023433855.1 Pseudomonadota bacterium
ACATCGACCGCCCAGCTCTATAGCGGGCCGGCCCGGAGATCGTGGCCGTGAGGGCCTTCGGGCGGGTATGGCGGGAACTCTTGGCCGCCGGCCCACGCTCCCCGGTAGCGGCTTCGTCTGCTGCACGAGTGGGACGGAGCTAACCTATACCCGTCGCTATACGCCTCGTGACCCTCCCGCGAGATTTCCGATTCATGCCACCCGCGATAATCAGCGCGGTCTCCCGGCATTTCTGATTCGGTCAGCAGCAGAGGGCATGTCCTCACCTCCAGGTGCAGAATCTGGCGCGAAAAATTATGAATCTTATCCCTGGATCGGAATGCGGAGATTCATCTACGGGCGCGGCTATCATTGGTATGTTAGTCCGGCGGATATCGTTGACGATCCATCTATTCGGCCCGAAAGTGGTTAGCGCAACCAAATGGAGGCTCAACGATGATCGCTGGTGGCTTTTCCGTGTATGGGTTCGATCTGTTTGGGCTGACCCGCCGCGCCGACGACGGTGACCTGTGCTGTAACGTCGTCCCCAAGATTTCCGCGAAAAAGACAGAGCGAACGGTCCGCGAAGACGCACTCGTCAGGCGGCATCGGTCTGAGAGCTTTTTCTGGAGGCTTCATCCGTTCTATTGACATAAAAGGCTCACGATCCGGTTCGCTTTCATGAAGGCCGCGGTGTGCTGCGCGGCCGACGCCGCCTCATCGTTCGTCACAGTAGCGATTTTGTTCTGATACCCAGGAATCTGCCTAACGCCTGCGGAAAGACCGCGCATCTAACCGAAGGAGGAATGTCATGGCTCCCGCTTTGCCAATTCTGGACAATGGGCCCGCGCCCATCACCTTGCAGTATCTGTTTCGCGATGCGTTCGCCGAGTTCGAGGACTGGGGTGCTCTGGCCCCGGAGCCCACCGTCTCGTTCAGCGGACAAGGCTGGCCGATCTCGGCGGTATTCGAGGCGATGCGGGAATGCACAGATATCGTACCTGCCAATGTGGCGGGTGGCGTTACGGTGCGCCTGACCAAGCCCTGGGAAGGGGAAGGACCGCTCGATGAGATGACATTCTCCACTGCGGCTCGTGTCATGGGGGTCCTGGTCCGCAAGAGGTTCATGGAAGATCAGCGGCTATCGGGCGACCCCGGTGCAAACCCAGTGGCAGCAACGCTCTAGCTGGCGCCTACGAGAAATTCGACCATAGTTTGTGGGTGTTGGCCGGGGCCGCTTTCGCGGCCTGTCTGGCGGTCGAAATGGCTCAGGGTCTCCGTCACCGTGCCGGCGCCCCTTCCGTTGCTTCGACGGGGACCTAATTCCTCCCAAGCTCAATGACGCCGATCTAGTGCTGGAGATGTCGATGGTCGCTGCCCACCCGCCCAAAACCCGTATCGGCAACCATATCCTGCATCCGGAAACGCAGATGCTGAACTATGGCTACGACCCCGAGCTTTCCGAAGGGGCGGTGAAACCGCCCGTTTTCCTCACCTCCACCTTCGTCTTCCAATCTGCCGAGGATGGCAGGAACTTTTTCGACTACGTCGCCGGCCGCAAGGAACCGCCGGAGGGCGAGGGGGCTGGGCTCGTCTATTCGCGCTTCAATCATCCCAACAGCGAGATTGTCGAGGATCGCCTGTGTGTCTACGAGGGGACGGAAAGTGGTGCCATCTTCTCTTCCGGCATGTCGGCCATCACCACCACACTCCTGACGTTTGTCCGGCCGGGGGACGTCGTCCTGCATTCCCAACCGCTTTATGGCGGAACGGAAACACTCCTCGCCAAGACATTCCGCGACTTCAACATTACCGCTGTTGGCTTCGAGGATGGCGTCGACGCAAAATCCGTCGAAACCGCTGCGGACGAGGCCGTGCGCCGAGGGCGGGTCTCGGTCGTTCTGGTGGAGACACCCGCCAACCCCACCAACAGTCTCGTTGACATAGCCCTGATCCGCCAGACCGCGGATGCGATTGGCAACAAGCAGGGCGACCGGCCTGTCATCGTCTGCGACAACACGCTGCTCGGACCAATCTTCCAGCGGCCGATCGAACATGGCGCCGATCTTTCACTGTATTCGCTGACCAAGTATGTTGGCGGGCACTCGGATCTGATTGCCGGCGCAGTACTCGGGGAGAAGAACCTGATCCGGCAGATCAAGGCGCTGCGGGGAGCGATCGGCACGCAGCTCGATCCGCATTCCTGCTGGATGCTGGGCAGATCTCTGGAAACACTGCAGCTCAGGATGGACCGTGCCAACAGCAATGCGCGGGCCGTGGCCGGTTTCCTGAAGGACCAAGTGAAGATCAGTGCGATTCATTATCTCCCCTTCAGCGATCCTACATCTGCCACGGGCCGTACTTTCGCAAGACAGTGCAGCGGTGCCGGTTCGACCTTCTCCTTTGACATAGAAGGCGGCCAGCCTGCGGCTTTCCGGTTCCTGAACGCGCTGACGATCATCAAGCTCGCCGTCAGTCTCGGCGGGACAGAATCGCTCGCCTCGCATCCCGCCACCACGACCCACTCGGGGGTTCCGGCCGATGTGCGCCACCGTATTGGCGTGCTTGACTCGACGATCCGGCTTTCGGTCGGCATCGAGCATCCTGACGACCTGATCGCCGATCTTGCCCAAGCGCTGGACGAGGCATGATGCAAAAGGAAAAGGGTCCGATCTCTGCTGGTAGCCACCCCGCGGATGGACCCTGCGCACCCACGGCCGCCTCGTTGACGTCCTTGATCATCGAGAGCTGTCGGCAATCAGACGACGACTGAACCCTGGGCCCCATCCATTCCGATGATGACGCCCGTCAGGGAGCGACTTCGCGAGTTCGGGCTCGGCCCGATGTTGATGTCCGAGATGCGGGCGAACGCCAGCAGTGAACGACGATCAGCTTGAATGACGGGACGAAGAGTTGTTGCCGAGCCTTAGTCCAGAAGGCGAGTGGCTCTGCCGCTGCGTCGCTACGCGTTGTTGTAGTAGCTCGATGCTTGCTGCACCGATCTATGCCGGAGCTGCTCCATTGCCTCCGGCAGCGGGATCCCACGGTTTGCTGCCTCGGTGAGACAGCCGGAACGAAGTCCATGAGCGGAGAACTCGGCCGGGTCGAGCCCAGCCTTTTCGGCGCGCTGTTTGACGATGTCGTTGATGGCTTTTGGATCAAGCGGGCGGGGGGAGACATTGCCCCACCGGTCGATCGCCCGAACACGCTCCCTCTGTCGATCTTCGCAGCTTCAAGCCAGGCGTTCAGCGCTTCAACCGGACGGCCGCTGAGGTAGACAACTTCGTTCTCTTCGGCTCCGCTCGTTTTGGTGCGGCCGAGGTGGATGGAAAGGGAGGGCAGGGGAGGGGCGCCGTCGGCCGGGATCGGTTCCTCAGGGGTCAACTGCTCCTTTCTCAAGGCCGCGATCTCGCTGCGGCGTCGCCCGCCAGAGGCAAACGCGACCATCAGAATCGCCCGGTCCCGCAGGTCACGCAGGCTGTTGGTGCGGCAGGTGCCCAATAGCTTGGCCAGGACGTCCCGGTCACTGCCTTGGCGCTTTTTTGCTTCCTCGGCCGAGGCGCTGCGCGCACCGCCAGCCGGATTGCCGATTTGAGGGCCGGCGACGAAAAGCTGCCATTGAGCCCGCGCCATCTTGTCAGGGTCGACCAGGTCGCAAGGCGACGGCGTACCGTGTCCGGGGCGTGCGGACCATTTGTCCTTAAGAAACCCTGGATGCGCAGCTTGTCCTCAACGTCCGCCGGGATGCCGTGCTGCGAGTCCGTCAGACGCCTGGCCGGATCCCACAGATGGTGGGCGACAAACTTCAACAGAAGTGCCTCTGGTGCGGGCCAGGGAAGCGATTGGCCGGTTGCCGCAAGAGACCAGGCCCGCAAATAGGCGAGATCGGAGGTGAGGGCGCGCAGCGTATTCGCTCCCATCCCCTCATTCCCCAGGTGGCGCAGCGTCTCGATCTGCTGATCTGTCAAGAGTTCGGCCAGCTCGTCGCGCCGGTCTGCTGGCAGAACGGCCGCGATCGTATCGAGTTGCTCGGCGCGACGTTTGACGGAATTCATCCTGGCAGACCACGCCCGTCGTAAAAATCGTCATGGCTGGACGTGGTACCTCTCGGGACATTCACACGCTCTTCGGCTGCCAACGCCCATACCTCCTCGAACGTCTCCGCAGGCTTCAGGATCGCTGTCAACGATGCGACAAGCTGTCGTGCACGGCAGGTCAGAACTTGATCATCGCGGACCGCCAGTTCGATCAGCTGTTGTAAACGCTCGGCAGCTTCATCGACCTCCACGAATATCTTCATTCCGCCTCACCATATCCGCTCGTGCAGCACGGCGTCGAACACAACCTCTGTCGACACGAACGCGCAGTGCTCCAACCTTGTCTGAGCCGCCAGAATTCGGTCCCAGGGATCGCGGTGGTCCCAGTCGAATGCGGCCGCCAGTTCTGCGTGCAGATCGCTGATCGCCAGACTCTGAAAGCCGCTAGCCGTAACCGCGGCGCGCAGTTCCTGTGGCTTCAGGCAGAGCTTGTTCAGGCGCATTTTGTTATCGAGCTCGTAAAACGATACGGCGCTGACCAGGACCGAATTTGCCTTGTCTTCGATCAGCGACCGAGCCTTCAACGACAATCGATCACTGCCGATCGTCCACCAGTAGACCGCGTGGCTATCAAGCAGGATTCTCATGAGCGCTCTTCGTCATCAATGGACGGTCCGCGAAAGATGCCGGCATCATCATTCCACTCACCGGCATTGATCGCTGCCTGCTCAACGTCATGATGGTCGAACAGGTCGTCCGGCAGGCTACGTTGGCGCAGCAGACCGAATGGACGCTTGCCGCTTGGATCGGCGGGGGTGATGCGGGCATAAACCTCGTTGCCCCGCATAATGACGATCTCTTCGCCCCGGTTGGCCCGCGCGAGCACTTCGGCAAAATTCTTGCGGGCTTCGCTGATCTTGTAGCTGGTTTGCGGGATGGTCTCTGCTCCGAAATGACGTTCGCTAGTGATGTACAAGCAGCTCGTACATATCGCTTCCGATAAGTCCCTTATCGATACTAGATTGATTTAGCCGCGCAGATCGGGTCGAGACTTCTTCCCATTGCTTCTTCAAGGCAGGGTCCGTCGCGAGCCTGTCTTCGACGGTCTGATCGACGGTTTCGGGAGGGTCGTGATTCCAGCGACCATGGGGTTCGTCTCCTTGCGGGGATGGGGTTTGGGAGTTGGGCCAAGACCGATCCTGGCGCCGATCGCGGCAAGCCGTGCTGTCAGGTCGGCCACTTTCTGTCGCTCTCTGACTGTCCAGTCGAGCCGATCGCGAACGATGGTGCGTGCGGCATTGACGAGATGCAGGCCCGGCGCTTCGGCAAATCGGAGTGCCTGCGGGTAGAAACTGCTCCCGGCGTAATCGAGGGTCGTCTCCTTGGCCTTGGAGCGTGACAACAACTCGATCAATCCGCCAGCGTTGGCGAACGACCGCCTGCCGTAATAGACAGCCAGATCCTCGCGATGGCGTGTCATGGCCACGTAAGCAAGATGGCGATCGAGTGAGGGGGAGGCGAGCACCTTAACCCGGTCGACAGTAGCGCCCTGGGCTTTGTGCACCGTAGTGGCATAGCCGTGATCGACATTGTTGTAAAAGCGCTGTTCGACGCTTACCCGGCGGCGCTGCTCCGCGTCTCCGACCTCGGCGACTATCCGACCGGGCCAGGCTTCGACGACCCTGGCAGCGTGCCATTCTTGACGCTGATCGATCCCTCATTCTTCAGGAAGACGATCTGGTCGCCAGCTGCAAACCGTCTCGCACCATCCGCTGTCTTGAAGACATGTCCGTCCTCAACGATCCCGCGCTCGCCCAGTTTTTGTCGCGCCAGTCCGTTGAGCATGCCCACGTCACGGCGCAGACGTGCAAGGATGAGTGAGGACTTCTCATGATCGTAGTCGCGGCTCCAGTCGGCGATCAGATTAATGACGGCTTCGGCCTTCAAGACCCGTAGCGAGAAGCGCAGGCCGAACTTCTCGGCGACTGCGGCGCCGGGCTCGCTGAGGATCGGAAAGTTGAGCTTGTTGTCGCGCTGTGATTTGCGGCTGTTCGCGGGCGTCTGGGGCGAAATGGCGACCAGCCTGGCGCCTCGTGCTTCGATCTCAGGCCGCACTTCCCAGCGCTTGGAGATCGAAGTTGCAATAGGGGCACCAGACGCCGCGATAGCACGTTGTGGCTAGTGGCCCCTGGGAGAGCAAGCAAGGCATGCTCGACCGAGACGTCTACCTTTCCGACAAGCACCACTATCTTGCCGTTTTGGTATCCGTTCCCTTTCTGATGACGTCATCTGCCAGCCCGCAGCGACCATTGC
>JAEYTV010000520.1 GCA_023433855.1 Pseudomonadota bacterium
AAAAGCGACTGCGCCGATTGCCGCGTAGCCAATTGGCCAGTTCGGTCAGATACCACAGCTCCCCAAGAGGCATGCCGAGCTTGAAGATGCAGTGCTCATGGAGCGGAAGATATGCGCAGCAATCGCCTTGGTCGCGACTGGGATTGAGTTCGACTGCGTAATTGTCCGCCGCTATGGCGGCGATCCCGCTATCCGTTATCCATTGGAGCAGTTTGTCGTCACGACCGTCCATGACGGCGCAGGTGCGCAGCGACTCGACCGTAGGCTGACGGTTCATTTCCAGTATCGCCGACGCAAGTCCGGTGTGAAGGCAAAGTATGTCGCCCGCCTCAACCTCGACGTGGTCGATCTCCATGACCCGCATCAGTTCGTCATAGCCCACAAGCACGCGGTCGCGACCGTGGTGATGGGCGAGGTCGATCATGACGCCGCGGCCCTGGATGGGGCGTTCCGCCATTTTTTCGACCCCCAGTGCCAGCGCCGCGAACGTGGAGCGCTCATCGCTCGCCCCGGCATCCTCGACCTCGGTCGGTCCCATGAAATGAGTATCGGCCCTGAACCCGTTGTAGAACACCACCTCGCGCTCTCCGTCGCCGTCGGCGTCGAACTGCGAGCCGACATGGCCAAGTGCATCCCAATGGGTCGAATACTGGAGATGGAGGATGGCGAGGTCGTCGTTCACGACATCGGTCATGCGCGAATCTTCCTCGGCCATCCGATACGCGAAATAAGGTTTGCCGCGCCTGATCGTGGGCCGCAGGACCGGCGGCTTGCGGGCGGCGCTCAACACGTTCCCGCCCGGATAATCCAGCGGCAGGCTGAGGCAGAAAGCGAGGCCTTCCTTAACTTCCGCGACGCCCTTGCGCACCACCTCGGGCGAAATGAGGTTCAGCCGCCCCAACTGGTCGTCGTCGCCGAAATCGCCCCAGTTGGCGCCTCGGGGCCGGTTGCGCCAGCGAAGGTTGCGCATGCTCATAATGTTCCTCCGGCGATCCGTACCGAACGGTCGCGTCGCGACACGACTTGCCGCTGATTTTAGAAGGTGCCGAGATAGGCGTCGATGATGTCTTGCCGCGCCTTCAGCTCTTGGGAAGTGCCGGCGAGTTGGACTTCGCCGACACTGAGTACGACGCAACGCTCGGCGAAATCCATCGCGAGTTCGGCGTTCTGTTCGACCAGGAGCACGGTCTGGCCCGCGGCGCGCAGCTTTGCGAGGAGCTCGAACACCGCATCCACGATCTGGGGCGCCAGTCCCATCGACGGCTCGTCCAGCATCAACAGCTTCGGCTGGCCGATGATCGCCCGCCCGATGGCGAGCATCTGTTGTTCACCACCCGACAGGCTTCCAGCCTGCTGCGCGCGCCGTTCCTTGAGTTTGGGCAAAATGCCATAGGTGAAGTCGAGACCCTCCGCTACCGACAGCGTGCCGAGGCGCTGGCGGCCGAGCAGGAGATTGTCCTCCACCGTCAGCGGTCCAAAGATATGGCGGCCTTCGGGCACATGAGCGATGCCCAGACGTGCGATTGCGTGCGGCCGCATCCTCGTGATGTCGGTGCCTGCAAAGGAAATCTTGCCGGCAGACACCGGTGCAAGCCCCGAGATCGCACGAAGCGTCGACGATTTGCCCGCTCCGTTGGGGCCGATCAGGGCGACGCACTCGCCCGCAGCAAGGTCGAGGGAGATGTCGCGGACCGCCGCAATTCCCTCATACCTGACTTCGAGGTTCTCCACCTTGAGCATCAGTGGCCGCGCCTCCCGAGATAGGCCGTGATGACACGCTCGTCGCTGCGTATCTCTTCCGGCGTGCCAACGCTCAGCAACTGACCGTGGTCGAGCACGGCGACCTGTTCGGCGAGCTTCATCACAAAACGGACGTTGTGCTCGATCAGCACGACGGTGATTCCACGCGGCGGCAATCCGCGTATCAAATCCGCGAGACCATCCACCTCGCGCGAATTGAGCCCTGAAGCGGATTCGTCCAGCAAGAGAAGGTTGGGCTGCGAGGCCAACGCCCGAACGATCTCCAGAAGCCGGACCTTGCCGAGCGGCAACGCCTTTGCCGGTTGACGAAGCTGGTCCCCCAGTCCCGCCTTCACCAGTTCCTCTTCGGCCCGCAGACGCGCGGCGCGCTCGGTGGCTGCCGCGCCTCCAAGACCGAGGACCTGCCCGAACAGTCCGCCGCTTATGTGCCGATACGCGCCGACGAGCGCGTTTTCCAACACCGTCAGGTCGTGAGAAATTTCGGGAAGCTGGAAGGTCCTTCCGATTCCCTTCGACGCAACCTTGTAGGCGGGCAAGCCGGAGATGATCTCACCGTCGAGACGCACCTCGCCTTGCGTGGGAGCCTGAAATCCCGAGATGACGTTGAAAAGCGTCGTCTTGCCGGCCCCGTTCGGCCCGATAACCGCGCTGACCGAACCCTTCGGGATGCTGAAGCTGATGTCGCGATTGGCCCAAAGGCCGCCGAACCGAACGCCCACATTCTCGATGTCCAGCGTCATGCAGCATTGTCCTGCAGCACTCGCGGCGACCGGCGTCGCCACCTCTCGGCGACACGCCGTACGATACCCACCAGGCCGTCCGGCTCGAAGGTCAGCAGCAAAACGACGACCGCCCCGAAAACGATGCCATAGGCATTCTGCAGCTGGTGGAGCCATTCCGGCAGGAACGTCAGCAGTATCGCGCCGACAGCGCCGCCCCAGAGCGACCCCACGCCTCCGACCACAAGCGCCAAGAGCAAGTTGATCGACGTATCGATGGTGAAGGTCTCGGGGCTGATGTAGCCGACGTAATGCGCGTAAAGGCCACCGGCAAAGCCGGACATTCCGGCGGAGAGCGCGAAAACCTGTGTTTTCAGACGCGAGACGTCGATGCCGACCGAACTGGCGGCGGCTTCGGATTCACGGGTCGTGCGCATGGCGCGCCCGTAGTTGGTTGCGACCAAGCGATGGGCGAACGCAAGAATTGCCAGCGCGCAGAAAGCAACGAAATAGAACATCGACCGGGGCGTGTCGAAGGCGAACGTTCCGATGGTAAGCGGTGGAATGCCGGCGATGCCGGTATAGCCTCCGGTCAGGCTCTCCCACTCGACAAACACCGTGTGCAGGATCAGGCCCAGTCCCGCCGTGACCATCGCGAGATAATAGCCCTTCAGCCGTAGGATCGGCCGTCCGATGACATAGGCCAGGATGGCTGGCGCGATCGCGGCCGCGACTAGGCCCAAGATGGGCGGCACGCCCAACCGGATTGCGGCCAGGCTGGAGACATAGGCTCCGATGCCGTAGAATCCGGCCTGCCCCAACGAGATCTGTCCGGCAAAGCCGAAGAGCAACGACAATCCGACGGCCTGGATCAAGGTGATGGAGGCGAACACCATAAGGCTGACGGTCGACTCCGCGCTGACGACTGCCGGCAAAAGGAGCCAGGCCAGGATGGTGATCGCGACGATCCAACGCTGCATGACGGCGGCTCCTTACAACGTCGCGGTATGCCGCCGCTCCGCCCTGCCTCCAAGCAGGCCGGAGGGCTTGATGACAAGAACGAGAATGAGCACGAGGAGCGCGATCGAGTCCTTCCATCCGGAAGGCAGAACCGCCACCGAGCCCGCCTCGATCAGACCAAGTGCCAGGCCGCCCACGATCGCCGAACTGCTTCGGCCGAAGCCGCCCAGCGCCGATGCGGCGAAGCCTTTCAAGGCAAGCATGAAACCCTGGTCGTAAGTCGCGTTGCTGAGAGGCGTGATCAGCACTCCGGCAAGAGCGCCGAGCGCACCGGACAGGATGAAGCTGATCCGCACCATTTTCCTGACATCGATCCCCATGAGGTATGCGGCGTCGCGATCGATGGCGCAGGCGAGCATCTCACGACCAAGCGCCGAGCGGCTGAAGAAAACCCCGAGCCCCACCATGACGACGGCAGCCGTTCCGACGACCCAGAGGGCCTGCAGTTGCACCACGGCGCCGAAGATACGAAGCGGCGGACCGGCGGTGAACGGATCGAAATAGAGCGGATTCGGGCCGACCCAGAGCAGTGTCGCGGTCTTGATCACCACTGAGACGCCGAGCGTGATCATCACGATCGTCATGACGCTACCGCGCCGGACGCGCGACACCGCACCGAAGTCGATCAATGCCCCGAGCATTCCCACAGCCGCAATCGTGCCGAGCACCGCCAGCCAGACCGGCAGATGCCATTGACCGATCGCGATGCAGGCCAGGATGCCGCCCAGCATGACAAATTCGCCCTGTGCGAAATTGATGACGTCGGTGGCGTTGAAGATCAGATTGAAGCCCAATCCCACCAACGCATAGATTGCACCGACAGTCAGTCCGGTGACGGCGAACTGCAGAAGTTGAGCAGCATCCATGACCCAGGCTCCGTATTTTAAAGTCCGTGCTGAACGCCGACCATCCGGCCGTCTTTCACCTGCACGATCCAGACGGAGTCCACGCCCAGTCCTTCATGGCTGTCGGCCGTGTAGGTGTAGGTGCCAGCCGCAAGTTGGTGCTTCGATATCTTCTCGAAACCCTGGACCATCTGCGTGCGGTCGCCGCCGGTGTTTTCGATCGCCTTGGCGACAAGGTGCAGCGCATCCCACCCGATGGTGTCGTAGATCGTCAGCTGGTAGTCAGCGCCATTCTTGTCCTGATAGATCTTGGCAAGGTCCGCCTGACCCTCCGTGATCTTATCGGGAGCGGTCAGCGTCACCATGTAGATGCCCTCGGCCGCAGCGCCTGCGCCCTCGATGATGGCGGCAGCCGCCACGCCCTGCGCGCCGATAATGGGAGCCGTGTTGCCGAGTTGCGAGGCATTTCGCAACGCGATCGACATCGTGGAGCCGGAACCCCACAGGATGACCGCGTCGGGCTTCGCCGAGAGCAGCTTCGTCCATTCAGCCGTCGTGTCGGTGGCGCCGTAGTTTATCTTCTCTGCCGCCACTATCGGTATGTTCATCTCCTGCGCCTCTTCCTGAAGTGCTGCATACGCATCACTTCCGTAGGCGTCCGACGTATAGAGAACGGCGACATTCTTTGCTTGCAGCTTGTCGCGGGCAAAGATCATCGCGGCGCGTGTGTTGTCGGCGTCGCTGGTCTGGCAGCGAAAGATGTAGGGATTGTCCAGCTTGGTGATCGAGATCGTATTGTTGAACGCGCAGATCGGCACCTGCGCCTGCTTGAGGATGGGCGCAATCGCCAGCGTATTGCTTCCCTGGTTGGGACCGATGATCGCGTAGACGCCATCCTCGACCAGCCGCCTGACATTCTGCACGGCTATGTCGGGCTTGCTCTGATCATCGCGAATTACCAATTCGATCTGGCGGCCGTTGATGCCACCCTTGTCGTTAATCGCGGTGGCCGCCGCCTTGATGCTCTCGACCACCGGAATGCCCAGCGAGCTGGCCGCGCCGGAAAGCGGCTCGGACACACCTATCTTGTATGCTTCCTGCGCCT
This sequence comes from Pseudomonadota bacterium, assembly GCA_023433855.1. Lineage (GTDB taxonomy): Bacteria > Pseudomonadota > Alphaproteobacteria > Rhizobiales > Rhizobiaceae > Neorhizobium. Next base: position 5,451 of record JAEYTV010000520.1, read on the forward strand.
GCGTCGACGCGGCCGAAAAACCCAGGAGACCGACCGCGAGGGCGATCGACCCCAAAACCTCTCTGCGTACCATTTCTCTCCTCCATCCATCTCCGGCTTGCCCGCCGTCAGGGTTCGCCGCCGCTTGAGCACCGACGGCAGTGCAGCCTCCTCAAGCCGCGCGTGCCCCTCGAACGATTTCACCGAGCGCCTGCGTGAATATGAGGGTGCTCGAAAAGACCGATACGGGAAATCCGCGCTTCGCCAGTTCGGCAATTTCGCCCGGATTGCGCGCGAAGGTAGAAGGGGTCGAGCCCGCGGCCGAAATTTCCTTGACCGCCTTGTCGATCGCCGCCACCACCTCCGGATGGCCGGGATTGCCCGGATGCCCGAGCGAAATCGAAAGATCCGCCGGCCCTATGAAGACGCCATCCACATTCGTGGTGGCCGCAATGGCGGACACGTGTTCCAGCGCCCTCGCATCTTCTATCTGCACCAGGACCAGAGTGTTCTCATGCGCATTTTTCAGGTGGTCCGCGATGGTCACACGCCCATGGCGCCCTGCCCTCGCGGTTGTCGCCAGCCCGCGAATGCCGTGCGGCGGATAGTGGGCGGCGGTCGCGATCGAGGCTGCCTCCTGCGGCGTGCAGACGTGGGGCACCAGAATGCCTGAGGCACCCGCATCGAGCGCCCGCAGGATTTCGCCCTGCGTCATGCCGACTGTCCGCACCAGCGCCGGCACGCCCGCCGCTTCCGCCGCGCGCAGTTGGTTCTCCAGCGTTTCCGCTGTCGCAGCGCCATGCTCGGTGTCGAGAATGACGAAGTCAAAGCCCGCATATGCGACCATCTCGGTCACCGCCGCTGAAGGCAGCATAACAAAACAGCCGATCAGACTTTCGCCCGCGCGCATTCTCGCCTTCAAACTTGCCAAATCGTCCTCCAATGAATTTTCGTTGCGCGGCGCCCCGCTCGCCGACTCGATGTACTGCGATCTGTGATCACATTTTTATATTGAGTCAGGTCGAGTAATTTGTCTAGATTGATTCTCATCAGAAGGGACGCAAATCCGGAAAGGGCGGCATGCGGTTGTTCGATCTCACCGGTCGCATAGCGATCGTCACCGGCGGCAACGGCGGAATCGGCCTTGGCATGGCGACGGGCCTCTGCGAGGCAGGCGCGCATGCCGTCCTGGTTGGCCGCAACGCCGAGAAAGGCCGTCAGGCCCTAGCCGGTCTGGCTTCAAGGAAACTCAGCGCGAGCTTCGTTGAAGCCGACGTAACGGACGAGGCGGCATGCGGGCGTATCGTTGCCGGGATCGTCGAAGCGCACGGTGGCATCGACATCCTGATCAACAACGCAGGGATCGCAATCCGCAAGCCGCCGGAGGACTACACGCTCGCGGAGTGGCGCGCCGTCATGGACACCAACCTGACCAGCGCCTTCATCATGTCGCAGGCGGTCTACAGCAGCATGAAGAGCCGGGGCGGCGGAAAGATCGTCAACATAGGTTCCGTGCTGGCGCTGTTCGGCGCACCGTTCTCGGTGGCCTACTCCGCAAGCAAAGGCGGCCTAGTGCAGTTCACCAAGGCGCTGGCGACGGCCTGGGCGCCGGCCAACATCCAGGTCAACGCGATCCTGCCAGGGTGGATCGACACCGATTTGACCATTGCGGCGCGTGCACAGGTCCAGGGCCTGGAGCAATCCGTCATCTCGCGGGTTCCGGCCAAACGCTGGGGCAAGGTGGAAGATTTTGCCGGTGCGGCGATCTTCTTGTCCAGTACCGCCTCGGACTTCGTGACCGGCACCACGCTTCTCGTCGATGGTGGCTTCACAGCGCAGGGCTAAGGCTGGGCAGGGCTAAGGCAGCGCCCTAGCCCTGGCCTTCCTTGCGAGCGCTGTAGTTGCCGGCGCGCTCCTTGTAGATCGGATCGTCGTGGCACGCCTCCGAGGCCAGCATGTGGAACACGCCGACCATTCCATGCGCCTGTGGGGGTTCCGGATCCATTGCGACCTTGGACAGGAACAGCGCCATGGAGCTGCGCTCGGCGAGCGATCTTGCAAAGGTCATCACTTCCGGCATCAAGCGGTCGAGCGGATGAACCGCTGTGGCGAGGCCGCGGCGATACGCCTCCTCGGCATCGATACGACGGCCGGTAAGCGCCCACTCCTTCGCCACACCAAGGCCGACGATCGGCGGCAGCCGCTGCAGGCCGCCGGAGCCCGGTATCGTTCCCAATACGATTTCGGGAAGCGAAAACAGGACGTTATCTGCGACGATCCGGATATCGCAAGCCAACGCCATTTCGAAGCCGCCACCGGCCACATGACCGTGGAGCGCTGCGATCACCGGCTTGGTGCAAGCGGCAATCCGGTTCTTCGTCGAAAAATCCAGCTTGAGGTAGCTTCGTGCGGCGGCGCCCTGGAACTGGCCGACCTCGCGAAGGTCGGAGCCCGAGCAAAAAGCCCTCCCCGCTCCGGTGATGACCACGACTTTTACATCGGGATCGTTTTCCGCCCACTCCATCGCCGCCTGCATCTCGCGATGGGTGGCAGAGTTGCATGCGTTGAGCACTTCCGGACGGTTGATGGTGACGACCGCCACCTGGTCCTCGACGCCGACCTTCAGGTACTGGAATTCAGGCCGGCTCATTCCGGACGCCTTCTGATCAGGGTAATATGCTCGCCGCTCTGCGTCGTCTCGCCTCGCTGGTTTATCAACTCCACGAACTCGACGATGATGCCCATATTCGGCTTGCTACCGCTTTCGCGCTTGCTCGTGAGCTTCCAGCGAACCCTCACCGTGTCTCCCATCTTGATCGGCAGCTTGAAGGTCCATTTGTCCCAACCAAGCGAGGCAACGCCGGTTCCCTGGGTGTAGTTCGTTCGCCACATCAGCCCTTGCGCGATGGACAGTCCCAGCAGACCGTGCGCGATGCGCGTGCCGAACTCCGTCTTGCGGCAGAATTCCTCATCGGTGTGGACCTGGCTGTAGTCGCCGGTCAAACCTGAGAAAGCAACCAGATCCGCTTCGGTGATCGTGCGACCCGGCGAGAGCCGCTCCTTTCCGAGTTCGAAGTCTTCGTACCAAAGCCCCAGAACCACGGCTTCAGGCATCGTCACCATCGTCATGCGTCATTTCCTCCGAAATTGCGAAGAAGCCCCATTGGGCCATCGCCGAACACATTCGCAGGCATCTCGCTAAGGTGTGGCGAGACGCGCAGCGCAAACCCTACATTGTCCAGTACGTCGCGCTGGAGATCGATCCCTGGGGCGATCTCCACGAGTTCGGGTCCATCGACTGTAAGGCGCATGACGCACCGGTCGGTGACGTACAGCACCGACTGCCCCTTCTCGAGCGCGCGCGCCGCGTTGAAGGTCACCTGCTCGACCTTCGGCACGAATTTCCTGTGCTTGCCTTCCCGCGCGATGCGGAGCCTGCCGTCCACCAGCTCCGTCTTGAGGCCGCCGCTGGTGAGCGACCCGCAGAAGACGATCCGCTTCGTGCGGTCGGTGATGTTGTTGAAGCCTCCAGGCCCGTTGATCTCCTGGCCGAAGCGGCTGACGTTGAGGTCTCCTGTCGAATCCACCTCGCCGATTCCCAGAAAGGTGATGTCGAGGCCTCCTCCATCGTAGAAATTGAACTGGAAGGCCGAATCCATGATCGCTTCGGCATTGAGAGCAGGTACGAAAGAGCCGCCCAGGGCGGTCGCCATCACTCCACCAAAGATGCCGTGCTCGTTGGTGAACGTCACGCGATCGAGGATCTTCTCCTCCATCGCGACCAGCGGCAGTTTCGTAGCGACGCCGGCTCCAAGATTGACGACATCGCCTTCGCGAAGCTCCAGCGCGGCGCGCCGCAGAAGAGTGCGTTCCGGCCCCGCGCCCACGCCGGCCAGATCGTTGAGGGGATGTTTCATCGCCCCGGCGAGGAAAGGGTTCCACCCCGCCAGCGGTTCCGCCATCGCGGGGGAAAGCTGGGTCTGATAGGGATTCACGACAACCATATCGACAAGCGGACCCGGCACGCGCACCAGTCGCGGATCCAGGCTTCCTGCGCGCGCTACCCGCTTGACCTGGACGATCACCTTCCCGCCGGACGCCTTGCAGGCCATCGCGATCTCCGCGGCGCCCAGCGTGTTCGGTTCCTCCTCGAAGCTCACATAGCCGTTCTCGTCCGCCGTGGTGCCGCGGATGATGGCGACGTCGATGGGAAATGCGGGGTAGAACAGATACTCCCTGCCATCGACGACTTCGACCCGGCTTGGCGGCCTGGTGGAACTCGAATTGAGGGAGCCGCCTTCACGGCGCGGATCGAGGAAGGTCCCGATTCCGACGGGCGTGAACAAGCCCGGCTTGCCCGAGCCGATGGCGGTCAGCAACTCGACCATGGAGCCCATGCTGATCATATAGCCTTCGATCTCGCCGCTGCGGAGCAGATCGAGCAGCCGTGGATGGCGAGCGCGCGCAAAGGATGCACCGATAAGCTTCGACAGCATGCCGGGATGGGCAAAGCAGTTCATTCCACCCTCGCCCGGCCTGTCGCCCGGAAGCATGGGGGTGACCAAGGTCAGGCCGCGCGGGTGTCCCTGCCCCAGAAACCTGTCCTCGACTGCCTTCAGCACCAGATCGGGTTCGAGTACCGGCCCGGTGCCGATCACCGAAACCGTCGCGCCGTCGGCAATGGATTCGGCAGCTTCCGCGGCAGCCACAATTTTCGGCTGTCTTCCCATTCTCAGACTCCCGGGTGGCCGGCGTTCATCTCAACTTCATTCGAGCGATCGAGCTTCCAGCTTTCGCGCAAGCCCATGGGCGAAACGCCAAAGCATTCCGGAGGCATTTCTCGCACTTGCTCGGCGACCGATATGCGACATGAGACCTTGTCGAGCAGGTCGCGGCGTATGTCGCAGCCCGGCGCGACTTCGATCAGCGTCAGGCCCTGAGCGGTCAGCTCGAAGACTGCCTTCTCGGTAACGTAGGTAATGGTCTGGCCGCGTCCGTAGGCCTGCTCGCCGTTGAAGGATATGCTCTGTACGTGTTCCTTGAACTTCAGGGGAGCACGCTCTCCAAGCACGAAGCAGAAGACGATCTTGCGTATCCCCTGGGTCATTTCCACGAAGCCGCCGGCGCCGGGAATCCTCTCGCCGAAGCGGCCGACATTGACATTGCCTGAACCGTCCACTTCGCCGACGCCAAGGAAAGCGCAATCAACGCCACCGCCGGCGAAGAAGCGCAATTGGTCAGCCGCGTCGATGATGGCGGTCGGATTGTGCGCGACCGGAAACGTCTTGCCGCCGGCCGCATAGCCGTTGATGCCGCCGAACACGCCGTGCTCGATCGTGAAGGTCACCGCATCGAGCACGCCTTCCTCGATGGCGATCGCGGGCAGGTATCCCGGAACCCCGAAGCCAATCGCCAGCAGATCGCCTCGCCGCGCTTCAAGAAACGCCCGACGCATGACGACCTTCGCCGCATCGAGCGGACGCATCGGCACACGCGCAGGATCGAGTTGTTCCAAACCCACCAGTGACGGGTCAAAGGCGACGTTGGTAATCTGCATCTGAGCCGGGTTTTCCACGACACAGTCTACAAGGGCGCCGGGCACGCGCACCATGTGCGGATTGAGCGTCCCGGTTGCTGCCACGCGCTTCACCTGAGCGATCACCTTGCCGCCATTGGCTTTCGCAGCTTGCGCCAGCACGAGCGGCCCGATGACAGCCGGTTCCTCTTCGAACGTCAGGTTGCCATCCGTATCGGCCGTCGTCGCGCGAATGAACGCGACATCCACCGGCACCGTGCGATAGAAGAGGAAATCCTCTCCGTCGATTGCAACGCGCTGCACCAGCTTCTCGCGCGAGACAGCGTTGAGCGCACCACCGCCGTGGCCCGGATCCTCGAACGTGCCCAGCCCTACCCTCGTGATAAGGCCCGGGCGATTGGCAGACGCTGCCTCGAGCATGCCGTACATGACGCCGATCGAGAAATTGTAGGCTTCAATTTCGTTGGCATTTATGCGGCGGATAAGTTCAGGCACTCCCACCGGCCACAGGGAGCCCCCGATCATACGACGCACGAGCCCCGCTTTTCCGAAGCGGCTCGTTCCCCTGCCTTCGATCTCGCCGGTCCGGATCGGATGGAATTCGGTAATGCCGGCCGGTTCTCCCGTTTCGTCGAAGCGATTGATCAGCGCCTCGATCAGGAGGTCCGGCTCCTGCACGCCTCCAGCGCCTCCAACGGCCAGACAGCAACCAGACTTGACGAAGCGCACCGCATCCGCCGCCGACATCACCTTGCTGGGGCGAGCATTCACCGCGTCGTTTCCTTCCCGCCGACCACGGCACCTGCTCTTTGACGGTAGGCAGAGGCCGATTGGCAGATGCTGCTCACCAGCCCATGCACTATCGGAGCAACGGCGCCATCAACCGGTAACCGCATGCACATCTTCGCATATCGAATCGCCTCGCGCGGCCGCTGGGAAAGCGAATGCGCCCAGTCCGACGCCGCGTTGCGCGCTTCGCCGTGTCCGACGACGCGGTTGACCAGACCGAGTTCACCCGCTCTCGAACCATCTATCCGCCGCCCCTCCACGACAAGTTCCAGTGCAACCGACGGCCCGACAAGCGCGTGCAATCGCTGCATCGCTCCGGATCCTGGCACGCTGCCGAGCGTCATTTCCGGAAACCCGATCGTGGCATCGGCTTCGCATAGGCGAAGGTCGCAAGCCAGCGCCAGTTCCGCACCACCGCCGAGCGCGAAGCCGTGAATTGCCGCAATGCTCAAAATCGGCGAGCGGTTGATCCTTTCGCCCACGATCCATGTACGCTCGATGAAACGGCGCAATTGCTCGCTTTCCAGGGCACGCATGTGCTTGAGGTCAGCGCCCGCGCAGAAGGCTCGTCCTTCGCCAAGGATCGTAAGGATGGATACGTCTCCACGGCTTTCGAGCGTATCC
>JAEYTV010000523.1 GCA_023433855.1 Pseudomonadota bacterium
ATCGCACACAGCTGATGCACATGGTGGCTTTCCTCCCAGTTCCACCGCAGCAGCTGTTCCCCTCTGGAGGTTTTTTGACCTTCACACTTATAGGGCCCTGGAGCGATCCGGTGGCCCTTTTTTTTGCGCCTTGCACAATGACCCTGATTTACAATGGCATACGGGGCTGGGGGCGGTCGCTCTTGGGCAAAGTTGCTGCCGCACCTTGCAGAACGCAGCCCACCTCACCATATCCCCTATAGCCGACGCCTCTCGACGACCTCCCCGTTGTCAGCGTTGGCTGTTCCCCTCTGGAGGTTTCGACCTTCACAACTGACGGGCCCCTGGATCAATCCGGCGGGCCTTTTTTTTTGACGTCGGCACACCGGGCAAAATTCCCCGCTTTAAATCGTCAAATATCGATCTATATATCGTCTTGTTACGATGTGAGGCTGACCGATGGACAAGGCTGAAATCCTCAAGGCGTTGGCTCATCCCACCAGGATGGACTTTCTGGAGTGGATGAAAGAGCCCGAACGGCACTTTTCCGGCCAGATGCATCCGCTGGACATGGGCATCTGCGCCAACCAGTTCGAGAAATGCTGCGGCCTGTCCCAGTCAACGGTCTCGGCACATCTTTCCACGCTCGAAAAAGCCGGCCTGCTGAATATAAACCGTGTAGGCCAATGGGCGTTCTACAGCCGTAATGAGGAGACCATTGCGGCTTTTCTCGAAGAACTCCGATCAACGCTGTGATCCGAGTTCACTTCTCAAATGAAATATCCAGAAGGATTTCCCATGCCCAGTCTATTTGAACCCGTCAGGTTCGGCGATATTCAGCTCTCCAACCGTATTGTTATGGCGCCGCTGACCCGGAACAGGTCCCCTAAGGCTATCCCCAACGACCTGAACGTTACCTACTACGAACAGCGCGCCACTGCCGGACTGATAGTCACGGAAGGTACGCCGGTCAGCCAGGAGGGCCAGGGATACGCGGATGTGCCAAGCCTCTATTCGGTTCAGGCAGTCGAGGGCTGGAAGAAAGTCACCGATGCCGTACATCGCCGCGGCGGCAAGATCGTCACCCAGTTATGGCATGTGGGCCGGGTGTCGCACGTCTCGCTGCAGCCCGACGGCGGAGCACCCGTGGGCCCTTCGGCCATTCCCGCCAACAGCAAGACCTACATCATCAATCCCGATGGCTCCGGAGCCTTTGCCGAAACCTCTGCACCGCGGGCTCTCGACGCGACCGAAATCCCTCGCATCGTCGATGACTTCCGCAAAGCCGCCCGCGCGGCAATCGAGGCCGGCTTTGATGGCGTCGAGATTCATGGTGCCAATGGCTACCTGATCGACCAGTTCCTGAAATCGGGCGCCAACCAGCGGACCGACGCCTATGGTGGATCGGTCGAGAACCGCTGCCGCTTTCTGCTGGAGGTTGTGGATGCAGTAACCCGCGAGATTGGCGCGGGCCGGGTCGGCATACGTCTGTCGCCGGTCACTCCCGCCAACGGCATTTCGGAGAGGGAGCCGCAGGCAGTCTTCAACTATGTCGTGGAACAACTTGCGCCACGTGATCTATCCTTCATCCACGTCATCGAAGGCGCCACCGGCGGCGATCGCAATTTCAGCCAGGGAGAAAAGCCGTTCGACTATCGCGAACTCAAGGAAGTCTACCGTAAGCACGGCGGTACGGGCGCCTGGCTGGTCAACAACGGCTATGATCGCGATAGCGCGTCTGCGGCAATCGAGAGCGGTTATGCAGATGCGGTCGCCTTCGGCAAGCCGTTCATCGCCAACCCTGATCTCGTTGCACGCTTCCGGGACGGGGCGCCGCTCAACGCTTTGGATTCCACAACCTTGTACGGCGGTGGTGCCAAGGGGTACACGGATTACCCGGCGCTCGAAGCCGTGGCCTGATCGCCCGCCGAGGCCAGACCGCCGGAAGGCGTGGCGACCAACCCTCGGTCACCGGACGTGCCCGCGCGCATGATCAATGCCGCGGTCCGTTCAAGGCGGCCTCATAGGTCCGGTCCCAGTACCGGTGGGCGTCGCCCGCATCGAATACAGTGCGCGCGGTGAGGTATGCCGCATTCCGCATCGCGCGATACTTCGGCAGGTCACTCATGATCGCCGTCAGCTTTTCGATGCACTGGGCCGCCATGCGCTCAATCTCGTCCCGGTAAAGCCTGACGAAGTCCTCGTCGTCCCTGTGACGGTAGGAAGGCCCCCAATGTGCCTGACCCGGCGTCAGCGCCGGTGGTATGACGATGCCATTTTCGCCATCCGTCACGAATTCTGGAAGCGCACTCTGTCCGGTGCAGATCGGCGGCGTCCCCCTCGCCATCGACTCGATGACGCTGAACCCGAACGTATCGGCGAAGGTCGTCAGGATGGAAAAGTGACTTTCACCGAAAAGCCTCAGCACATCGGCATTCTTCAAGCCGGACAGATGTTCGACATTGGGCAGGACCAGAAGGTCGTAATAGGGCTGGAAGAACCGCTCGTCCGACGGATCCGTCCATATAGGACCTCCGCTCTGCAACGATGAGACGACCTTGACCTTGATGGGAAGGCCGGTATCCAGCGCGATCTTCGCGATGCGGACCGCGACACATCCGCCTTTGCGACCGAAGTGATTTCCGACGAAGGTGACGATCCACGGATCCGGTGCATCGGTTGCGGCAGAGGGAGGATCGAGGGCGTCAATGCTTGGATACCGGACGTCGATGCTGTCTTCCAGCGTGGTGCGCTCGTCTGTGCTGAGACGCGCCTCGGCCAGCGCCTTCAGATAATTCTCCTTCGCAAAGTTCGATATCGCGACGATCCTCCGGCAGTCGCGAGACAGAAGGCGTCTGTAGAGATGGCGTTCGAAACGGGCGGCATCGGCTGCGAACAATCGCGGCAGGTGGGATTCGAAACCGATCACGAAGGGTGAGCCGTTCAGGGGGATCCTGTTGAACGCATGGATCAGGTTCGACCAGGCCACGTCGAGCGGGTTGAATATCGTAAAGCCGTCCCAACCGTCACGAATTCGGTTAAACGGCACGAAGTTACGTCTCGCAATCCTTGCCCGCGACTGTCTGGGACCGCAGAAATCCCACGGATTTCCGACAGGTGCCAACACCCTGGCCTGCTCCAAACGCATTACGCGCCTCAATGACATTGAAGGAACGAATACCGCCGACATAGACCGGCGGGCACCGGAGACACTCTGATTTCGACCAGATCTCAGATAGCTTTGGCCTACAAGCACTCTCATAGAGCAACGCCGACATCGACGGAATATTAGCTGACGTGTATTTTGGTTTCAGCTGTAATACGGGCAGACCAAACTTCGTCACAACTTGGATCCCGACCGCAGATCGTTCCGATGAACGCCAGGACGGCGGCAGATCTGGAACAAGAAACAATGCCCCGGATTCTTTGCTCTCAAGGCTGCCGGACCCCAGGGATCGCAGATCCTGACGGTTCTCCCGGGGCAGCACCTCCATGCATCCTCGTCCCACCCCGGCAAAATCACGCCGCATTCCCGGATGGCAAAGGGCCGGGCACGGCTTCGGAAGGAGTGTCGCCGAGGCATCCCAGATCGCCCAATGTGGTCCGCACGGCATCATCGATCGGGGTCGCCGGCTCCTCTTCGAGGAAGGTGACCAGTTTATCATTCCGCATCCGGATCGGCTGCTTCCAGAGATACTGCATCTCCGAGAGCTCACGAAACAACGGCACGAACGGCGATGCCAGCCTGACCATCCACCAGGGAAAAGCCTTTACCTTCGGCCGGCGCCCGACCACACGACTGATGGCAGCGATCATCTGCTCGCCGTCGTGATCCCAGAAGCCCCCCAGGTGGAAGCGGGCGAAAGCAGGAAGATCATCCCTGCGGTTCACCAGTTGCAGCATGGTTTCCGCAACATCGGGCAGGTACGCCCACTGATGCCCAATGCCCGGTGCGTTCGGACGGCTGATGGAGGTGACCGGCGCTCCCGGTTTCACCAGACCCTGCGCGAACCAGTTGTTGGCAGCCCCTGGTCCGAAGAAATCCCCCGCGCGCACGATCAACACCCGCATACCCTCCCCCGCCGCCCGCTCCAACCGCCGCTCAAGCTCGACGCGGATACGACC
>JAEYTV010000558.1 GCA_023433855.1 Pseudomonadota bacterium
CCCATACCGAGGAAGCCGAGGGCTGCAGCATCGAGGATGGCGTTCGAGAAGGACAGGGTTGCCTGGACGATCAGCGGCGCGGTGCAGTTCGGCAGGATCGTCCTGAACATCAGTCGCAGCGGGCCGGCGCCGGCAAGGCGGGCGGCGGTGACATAGTCGCGGGTCTTTTCCGCCATCACGGCGGCGCGGGTGAGGCGCACAAAATGCGGCTGCAAAGTGATTGCAATCGCGATCATGCCGTTGGTGAGGCTCGGACCGAGGATCGCAACGAGCACGAGCGCCAGCAGGAGCGACGGGAATGCGAGGATGATGTCCATCAGGCGCATGATGACCGTGTCGATCCAGCCGCGGTAATAACCGGCGATGAGACCGATCAGGATGCCGCCGACGAGCGAGAGCGTCGTTACGAATACGCCGATGAACAGCGAATACTGTGCGCCGTAGATGAGGCGGGACAGGATGTCGCGGCCCACGGGATCGGTGCCGAGCAGAAAGCTCGTGCTACCGCCTTCTTCCCAGAAGGGCGGTTTGAGAACAGCGTCACGATACTGCTCGAAGGGGGAGTGCGGAGCAATGAACGGCGCCAGGACGGCAATGATGACGAGCGCGATGAAAATGAACAGGCCGATGACGGCGCCGCGATTTTCTGAAAAGTAGAACCAGAACTCCCGAAGCGCTCGACGGCGCATGGCGCCGGGCGAATTGACTTCGAGGGAGTTGTCGATGTCGGTCATGGTATCGGCCATGGGATTTTCTCCTTCTTCGTGCCGAGATCAGTGTCGGATACGTGGATTGATCAGCCCGTAGAGCAGATCGACAATGAGATTGACGATCATGATGATGGCCGCGATCAAGAGCAGGCCGCCCTGTATGACCGCGTAATCGCGCCGGAAGACGCTATCGACCATCCACTTGCCGATGCCGGGCCAGGAGAAGATCGTTTCGGTGAGGATAGCGCCAGCGAGCATGACGCCGATCTGCAAGCCTATCGTGGTTACGACGGGGATCATGGCATTGCGCAGCGCGTGAATGCCGACGACGCGGAAAGGGGAAAGGCCCTTGGCGCGGGCAGTGCGCACGTAGTCCTCCGACAGCACTTCGAGCATAGCCGAACGTGTCTGCCGGGCAATGACCGCAAGCGGAATGGTGGCGAGGACGATCGATGGAAGCGCGAGGTGACTGACGGCCGAGGCAAATGCCCCCTTCTGGCCGGAGAGCAGCGAGTCGATCAGCATGAAGCCGGTGACTTGCGGGAAGTAGTACATCAGCGAGATGCGCCCCGAAACCGGGAACCACTGAAGGGTGCCGGAGAACAGGATGATCAGCAGCAGGCCCCACCAGAAGATCGGCATGGAATATCCGACGAGCGCGATGCCCATCAGGCCCTGGTCGAAAATGGAGCCGCGCTTGATGGCCGCGATGACGCCTGCGGGTATGCCAATCGCTATCGCGATGATGATTGCGCACAGGGAGAGTTCGACCGTGGCCGGGAACAAGGCAAAAAACTGGTCCAGGACAGGCCTCTTCGACACGATCGAGGAGCCGAAGTTGCCCGTGAGGACGCCGCCGAGGTAATCGAGATATTGAACAATCAACGGCCTATCGAGGCCCAGTTGCTGGCTTATGAGCGCATGGCGCTCCGGAGACATGACACGTTCCCCGGAAAGAAGTGCCACGGGATCGCCGGGCAAGAGCCGGATAAACGAGAATGCGATGATGGATACCCCGATGAAAGTCGGGATCAGAACGGCGAGGCGCCGCAATAGGAAGCCAAACATTCTAAGACCTTTGACGGTTTCGGTCGTGGCCGATTCAAAGCACTGTCAAGCCATGGCCACGGCAATCTCGGCGTCTTAGCCGCATTTTTTGGCGTGTCTTAAGAAAATGCCGCGGGAAACGCAACGCATCCCGCGGCAAAAATGTCGTGATTGTGTCAGATTACTCGGCGATATCGACGTTCTCGAACGTAAAGTCGCCGAGAGGGCTCTGGACGAAGCCCGTTACTTCCTTGCGCATCGGGACGACAGACAGGGAGTGATCGAGAGTCGCCCAGGGTGCTTCCTTCTTGAAGATCGCCTGCGCCTGCTCATAGAGCTTGGCACGCTCGGCCTGATCGGAGGTTTCCTTTGCCTTCTTCACCAGATCGTCGAATTCCTTGTTGCACCACTGTGCACGGTTGTTGCCGCCAACGGCGTTGCAGCCGAGCAGGGTGTCAAGGAAGTTGTCCGGGTCACCATTGTCGCCGGTCCAGCCGAGAATGACCGCGCCGTCACGATCCTTGGCCTTGGAGCGGTCGAGATATTCGGCCCATTCGTAGGAAACGATCTCAGCCTTGACGCCGATCTTGGCGAGGTCGTCCTGGATGATTTCAGCCGCGCGACGGGCATTCAGCATGTATGGACGCGAAACGGGCATTGCCCAGATCTTCATGGAGAGGTTCTGGACGCCGGCGTCTTCCAGCATCTTCTTTGCGGCTTCGAGGTCGTAGGTGTCGTCCTCGATGCTGTCGTTGTAGGACCACATGGTCGGCGGGATCGGGTTCTTCGCAGGTGTCGCCATGCCCTGGAAGACAGCATCGACGATCGCCTTCTTGTTGATCGCCTTGTTGAGTGCCTTGCGCACTTCGGGCTTGTCGAACGGAGCCTGGCTGGTGTTATAGGCGAGGTAGGCGACGTTGAGGCCTTCTTGTTCAAGCACCGTGAGGTCTTTATCTGAGCGCATCGACTCCACGTCGGCGGCGTTCGGGAACGGCATCAGGTGGCATTCGCCGGCCTTGAGCTTCTGATAACGGACCGCAGCATCGGTGGTGATGGCGAAGACCAGATCGTCGATCTTGGGCGCGCCGCCCCAGTAGTCGGCGTTCTTCTTGTAGCGGATGACGGCGTCCGGCTGGTAGCCGACGAAAGAGAACGGCCCGGTGCCGACCGGCATCTGGTTCAGCTGTTCCTTCTTGCCTTCCGCGTCAAGCTTGTCGGCATATTCCTTGGATACGATGGAAGCGAACGGCATTGCGAGGTTGGCGAGGAACGGCGCTTCCGGACGGTTGAGGGTGATCTTCACCGTCATGTCGTCGACCTTCTCGATCGACTTGATCAGCTCGGGGAAGCCCATGCCGGCTGCATATTCCCAGGATGTGCCGGGAACGTACTGGTTCCACGGGTGCTCCGGGTTAATCTGGCGCTCAAGCGAAAACAGCACATCGTCGGCGTTCAACTCGCGGGTGGGGGTGAAAAACTCGGTGGTGTGGAACTTGACACCCGGACGCAGCTTGAAGGTGTAAACGGTGCCGTCGTCGCTCACTTCGTAGCTCTCGGCGAGGCCGGGTTCAGCCTCGGTCGTGCCAGGCTTGAATTCCATCAAACGGCTGTAGACCGGGTGCGCCGAGGCGTCGAACGTGGTGCCAGCGGTGTACATGCCGGGGTCGAAGCCTTCCGGCGAGCCTTCCGAGCAGTAAACGAAGGTCTTGGCGCTGGCCGCGCTGGCGAAGAACGTTGCGGAAAGCAACGCTGCCGCTACCGTAAGTTTGTATCTCATATTTCTGGTCTCCCTTTGACCTTGACCGGTTATCCGGTCGCTTCAGTTGTAACAGATGATCGCCACAGGCGCTCGCCTCCAGGCTTCCTCCAACTCGAGCCAACGTTCGACAAATGTGCTGCGGTATATTATCTCCTGAGCTCGGCGGGATGCGACGCAGCGCCTCCATGGTCGGGAGACTCCCAAGCCAAGTCGTTTCGTCGCTCCAACCGCTCTTAGAAAAAATACCGTGAACTTGCCACAATGGCGGTACTTTCTTATCGTTTTTGGCCGGATCTTAGATCGGATCTCCAGCAACGGGGGCGGAGCATAGCGATTATAGCTTCAATGTCGAGAGGCGAATGGAGTCGAGAGGCGAATGGACCTGCCAGATCACTTCCAATCCAGGTCGCGAAGCTCGCCATGCTCGAATTTGCCGCATTCGCATTGCCATGGAACAGGAATCGAGTACGGTTCGGCGCTTCACGAACTAAACGCTCGAGGCCCCATTCATGACAACAGGTAACTCCAACCTCCCTCTCGTTTTGGATTTCGTCGAAAGCAAAAAGGACGCTTTCACCAAACTTGCGGATGCGGTGTGGGAGACGCCGGAGACATGCTACATGGAAACCCGGTCGGCGGCCGCTCACCGGAGCATGCTCGAGGCGGAAGGCTTTTCGATCACGGATAACGTTGCCGGGATTCCGACGGCCTTGACGGGCGAGGCAGGTGAGGGAGGGCCAGTCATTGCCTTTCTCGGTGAATACGATGCTCTGTCAGGCCTCAGCCAGAAAGCCGGAGTGACAAAGCACGAGCCCTTGCTTGCTGGCGCGAACGGCCATGGTTGCGGTCACAATCTCCTTGGTTCGGCTTCCCTGTTGGCAGCGACGGCACTCAAGGACTGGCTGAAGAAAACCGGAACTCCCGGACGCGTACGCTATTACGGATGTCCGGCGGAGGAAGGCGGCGCCGCGAAAGCCTTCATGGTGCGCGCAGGCGCCTTCGATGACGTGGACATCGCCATAAGCTGGCATCCTAGCAATTTCGCCGGCGTTCAGCGCGAAACCTCGCTTGCCAACTGCCGCATCGATTTTACCTTCACCGGCCGAGCCGCTCATGCGGCCGCCGTGCCGGAACTTGGGCGGAGTGCACTTGATGCCGTCGAACTGATGAATGTCGGCGTCAATTACATGCGTGAGCACATGCCCTCCGACTGCCGCATTCATTATGCGGTGCTGGATACCGGCGGTATCTCTCCGAATGTGGTGCAGGCGCATGCGAAGGTGCGCTATGTCGTAAGGGCGCCGGAACTCCCGGGTCTGCTCGCGCTCATCGAGCGCGTCAAGAAGGTGGCCGAAGGCGCGGCTCTGATGACCGAGACAACAGTGGAGCACACGATCCTGGCGGGGGTTTCGAACCTCATCGTCAATACGCCGTTGATGGACGCGATGCAGGACATATGGGAAAGCATGGGCCCCCCGCCGTTCGACGAGGCCGATCGAGCATTTGCGGAACGCATCCGCGCGACGCTGACGCCCGAGGACATTTCTGCCAGCTGGCAACAGGAGCGCCTGGAAGAGCGCGACATCAGTCTTGCTGATTTCATCTTGCCCCCGCACAACGACGTGCGCCAGATGGGAGGCTCCACCGATGTCGGCGACGTCAGCTGGGTGGTGCCGACCGTGCAGGCTTACGGCGCTACCCTTGCCGTGGGGACGCAGCTTCACACGTGGCAAGTCGTGGCTCAGGGCAAAAGCCCCCTGGCGCACAAGGGCATGGTCTCGGCCGCCAAGGTGATGGCGGCGACCGGCCTCGCCGCCATCTCCAGCGAGCAGTTGCGCGAAGCAGCATGGGCGGATCTCAAGAAGCGACGCAAAGGCATGGAGTATGTCAGCCCCATCCCAGTCGGTGCCGATCCGCCGATCGCTGCGATGACGCTGAAATAACCAAACTCCGCAATCCGGGTACGCCCGAATTGCCGCCATGTCCTACGAATTTGATCGTTCTGCATCGCCAGGAGGCGCCCCGTGACCATCCAGCCCAATTCCATCGAAGCCCGTGACAAGGCTTACCATCTCCATTCCTACACCAACGCGCGGGCACTGGAACGCGATGGGTCGCTGATCATGGAACGTGGCGAAGGTATCTATGTCTTCGACAACAACGGCCGAAAGTACATCGAAGCCATGGCGGGTCTCTGGAGCGTCGCCGTGGGTTTTGGAGAAAGCCGGCTTGTCGAGGCCGCCACCCGACAGATGTCGAAGCTGCCTTATTACCATACCTTCACGGCACGAGGCCACGGGCCTTCCGTCGAACTTGCCGAAAAGCTCGTTCAGATGGCGCCGGTACCGATGTCGAAGGCCTACTTTACCAACTCCGGTTCCGAGGCCAACGATACGGCAATCAAGATGGTCTGGTACCGGTCGAACGCGCTCGGAAAGCCGCAAAAGAAGAAGATCATATCCAGGATCAAGGGCTACCATGGTGTGACAGTCGCCTCGGCGAGCCTCACGGGCCTGCCCAACAATCACCGGTCCTTCGATCTGCCCCTTCCGGGGATACTGCACACGAGCTGTCCCCACTATCGCGCCTTCAAGCAGGAGGAAGAAACGGAAACTGCGTTCTCGGAGCGTTGCGCCAGCGAGCTCGAAGATCTGATCCTGAGGGAAGGTCCGGACACCGTGGCGGCCTTCATCGGTGAGCCGGTCATGGGCGCTGGCGGCGTGATCGTGCCTCCCTCGGGCTACTGGGAGGCAATCCAGAAGGTCCTGAGAAAATACGACATCCTGCTTATTGCCGACGAGGTGATCTGCGGCTTCGGCCGTACAGGCGAGATGTTCGGAACAACCACCTATGGGCTGCAGCCCGATATCATGACCCTGTCAAAGCAGCTCTCCTCTTCCTACCAGCCGATCTCGGCGCTCCTGATCAACGAAAGTGTCTATGCACCGCTCGCAGACGAATCCGCCAAGATCGGAACCTTCGGACATGGGGTCACAGCTGCAGGACACCCGGTAGCCGCTGCGGTTGCGCTGGAAAACCTTGCCATCATCGAGGAGCGTGATCTTGTCGGCAACGTGCGAAGGTTGGCCCCCAAGTTCCAGAGCCGGTTGAGAGCGCTTCAAGGGCACCCTCTGGCCCTTGAGGCACGCGGCGTCGGCTTGATCGGGGCGCTGGAACTTAAACCCAGAGAGGGCATCCCTGCCGGGCAACTCGGTCCCAAGCTGTTCTCCATCATGGTGGAGAAAGGCTTGATCTCACGGGCGATCGGGGATTCGCTGGCGCTCTGCCCGCCAATGATCATCAACGAACAGGAGTTGGACGTGATCTTCGACACGTTCGAAGCCGCGCTCGACGAGTTCCAGAGGCAGCTCCCGGCGTGAGCACCGTGCCGGCGCCGGACCCCAGTAACTGGTGCGGCTGTAATTGCGGAAATACTCGCCGCACCTATATTGCCCGTCATGCTTGACCTGGCCGAGGCCTACTGGCCCCACATCCTGTTTGTCATCTCGGTCCTGGCGGGGACGGCGGCGGCGATCCACGCCGCCATGACCAAGGAGGAGGTGCGATCTGCCATCGGGTGGGTCGGCATTATCGTGCTTTCCCCGATCGTTGGCGCTGCGCTTTATCTGATCGCCGGCATCAACCGTATCCGTCGAACCGTCATCAGCGACCGCCGGGCTCTGCTCCAGGGCGGAATACGCGCCCAGTTTGCGTCCTACGATGCGACGGATGAGCTCTTAATCGAGCGTTTCGGCCGCCGCTTTCAAGCAATGAAGACACTCGGTGATCGCGTTACTCGCCATCATCTGACCACCGGAAACTCGATCAGCGTGCTCGATACGGGAGACGATGCCTATGGTGCGATGCTTCGTGCGATCGCTGATGCGAGGAAGAGCATCATTCTCGAGACCTACATATTCGACCGGGACAGGATCGGCCGGCGCTTCGCGGACGCTCTGATCGGCGCGGTGCAGCGCGGCGTGGAGGTGCGCGTGCTGGTCGACGCAGTCGGGGCCCGCTATTCGGTCCCGAGCATTCTGGGAATGCTGAAGGACGGAGGTGTAACCGTCGCAGTCTTCAACGGCAACGTCATCATGGGCTTGCGTCTTCCCTACGCGAACCTGCGGACGCACCGAAAGATCCTGGTGATCGACGGGAGGACGGCTTTTACGGGCGGTATCAACATCCGCGAAGGTTTTTCTCACGAGTTCAGTGGTGAGAAGTGCTCCTTCGACACACACTTCATGGTCAGCGGGCCAGTGGTGGCAGATCTGTTTGCAATAGCCGCGGCAGACTGGCGGTTCGCGACCGACGAGTCGCTGACGGAAGATGCCTGGGCTCTCGTCCCGCCAGAGACAGCACCGGGGGATCCAGTCGTCATGCGTGCGGTATCGTCTGGCCCGGACCGTAGCCTTGAGACAAACCACAAGATGCTGATGGGCGCCTTCTCGGTCGCGCGTTCCTCCATCCGCATTGTCTCGCCTTACTTTCTGCCGGACCGCGAACTTATCACCGCCCTGAAAACGGCCGCGCGGCGTGGAGTATCGGTTGATATCGTTGTGCCGGAGGCCAACAACCTTGTTCTGGTTGACCACGCAATGACGGCCCAGTTTGATCAGATGTTAAACAACTATTGTCGCATCTGGCGCGCTTCCGGACCTTTCAATCATTCGAAGCTGATGGCGATTGACGGGCGGTGGGCCTACGTGGGCTCCTCGAATCTGGATCCACGGTCACTGCGTCTGAATTTCGAGGTCGATCTGGAGATTTTTGACGCTGCTTTCGCAGAGGATCTGGAACGAAGAATCGACTTGACGATTTCTTCCGCTACGGACGTTACACTGGAGCGCTTGCAGGCCCGGCCATTTCTTGTGCGTCTTATCGAGCGGGTGCTTTGGTTGGGGTCACCTTATCTTTAGCAGCGGAGAAGCTGCATCCCCGCGACTGTCTGTAATTCTTGTTGTTGCGGATGCGTTAGAGAGTCATGAAGGAAAAAAGACCAACTCTTCCGGTGAACATTCTCAGGTCCATTCGCGCGCGGAAGAGTCGGGGGACTGGTACCGTTGACGTGGTGGACCGCAGCGGTGGCATGCTGGTCGCCACCTACAACGTCCATAAATGTGTTGGGGTAGACGGAAAATTCGATCCTGTCCGCACCAGTCACGTCATCCGTGAGATTGACGCCGACGTCATCGCACTGCAGGAGGCGGATACGAGGTTTGGTGAACGTCGTGGTTTACTCGACCTCGCATGGATCGAGCGGGAAGCGGGGCTGGTGCCTGTGCCGATCCGCGGGGTGGCCAGAGC
>JAEYTV010000604.1 GCA_023433855.1 Pseudomonadota bacterium
CTTCGAGGTTGATGCCGCCGAAAGATGGGCCGAGATAACGGACGCAGTTGACGAATTCATCGACATTTTCCGTGTCGACCTCGAGATCGATGGAATCGACGTCGGCAAAACGCTTGAAGAGGACAGACTTGCCTTCCATGACCGGCTTGGAGGCAAGCGCGCCCAGATTGCCCAGGCCCAGGATTGCCGTTCCGTTGGAAATGACGGCCACCATGTTCCCGCGTGTCGTGTAGTCATAGGCGGTCGAAGGGTCGGCAGCGATTGCCTTGACCGGTACGGCGACCCCGGGAGAATAGGCGAGCGAGAGGTCTCGCTGGGTCGCCATTGGCTTGGTCGGATTGATTTCCAGCTTGCCCGGGCGGCCTTCCGCATGGAAGTCTAGCGCCTCCTGCTCCGTGACCGAGGCACGTGTCCGTGCAGCCTTCTCCGTGGCCTTGTCGTTTGCAGGCATGGGTCCTCCAGCTTCTTGTGGGCAGCCGTCCTCCGGGCCGCGGCAGATGTTGTCTTTCAGGGGCGATCATCGATAGTGTCGGCAACTCCCGTGCGCAACAAAAAATCGAGTCCGTGACCCAGTTCGAGAGATTTTCCCCCGAAGCCCTGAACGCGGTCGAACTCGCGTCGGAGGAAAGCCGTGCGTCGGCAACGCCGATGATGGAGCAGTACATCGAGATCAAGGCGAACAATCCAGGCTCGCTGCTCTTTTACCGGATGGGCGATTTCTACGAATTGTTCTTCGACGACGCGGTGGATGCGTCTCGTGCCCTCGGGATCACGTTGACCAAACGCGGGCAGCACATGGGCCAGGATATTCCCATGTGTGGCGTCCCGGTGCATGCGGCCGATGATTACCTCCAGAAGCTGATCGCCCTGGGTTT
This sequence comes from Pseudomonadota bacterium, assembly GCA_023433855.1. Taxonomy (GTDB): domain Bacteria; phylum Pseudomonadota; class Alphaproteobacteria; order Rhizobiales; family Rhizobiaceae; genus Neorhizobium. Next base: position 876 of record JAEYTV010000604.1, read on the forward strand.
CCGCGTCGCAGTCTGTGAACAGGTCGAAGACCCGGCGGAAGCGAGGAAACGCGGTTCGAAGTCGGTGGTGAAGCGGGATGTCGTGCGGCTGGTGACGCCTGGCACGATCACCGAAGAAAAGCTGCTCGTTGCCTCGGAATCGAATTACCTGATGGCCCTTGCTCGCATCCGCGGTTCTTCTGAAGCTCAGATGGCCCTTGCGTGGATCGACATCTCGACGGGTGTGTTCAGGCTGGCGGAAACCGATCAGTCCCGCCTGCTCGCCGACATTCTGCGCATCGACCCGCGCGAACTCATCATGGCCGACACAACCTTCCATGATGCGGAGCTGAAGCCGATTTTCGACGTGCTCGGCAAGGTCGCCGTGCCCCAGCCGTCGGTCCTGTTCGACAGCGCCAGTGCTGAAGGCCGCGTCGCGCGCTATTTCGGCGTAGGCACGCTCGACGGCTTCGGCAGCTTTTCCCGTTCCGAGCTTGCCGCCGCGGCGGCTGCCGTCGCATACGTTGAAAAGACCCAGATGGCCGAGCGTCCGCCGCTCGGGCGCCCCGAACGTGAAAGCGGTGCATCCACGCTTTTCATCGACCCGGCTACCCGCGGCAACCTCGAACTCACCAGGACGCTCTCCGGCGAGCGCGAAGGCACCCTTCTAAAAGCGATCGACCGCACCGTCACCGGAGGGGGCGCCCGTCTGCTGGCTGAGCGGCTGATGTCGCCCCTGACCGATCCCGATCGCATCAACCGCCGTCTTGATTCGATTTCCTTCCTGCTCGATGAGCCCAATCTCTGCTCCGGCCTGCGCTCTGCACTGAAACACGTGCCCGATATGCCGCGGGCGCTTTCGCGCCTTGCGCTAGACCGAGGGGGGCCGCGTGATCTCGGCAGCATCCTGCAAGGCCTGGAATCGGCCCGCGGCGTCGCAGCCTTCCTGGAAACGGCAATGCTGCCGGAGGAGTTGGGGGAAGCGCTGGCGGACCTGAAGGCCCTGCCGCTGGAACTCGAGGTGATGCTCGGGAAATTGCTGGCCCAGGAACTGCCGCTGTTGAAACGGGACGGCGGATTCCTGGCCGACGGCGCCAAGCCCCAACTGGATGAGGTCCGCGCGCTGCGGGACCAGTCCCGCAAGGTCATCGCCGGCCTGCAGCTTCAATATGCCGAGGAAACGGGCATCAAGTCGCTGAAGATCAAACACAACAATGTGCTCGGTTATTTCATTGAGGTAACCGCGGGCAATTCCGGTGCGATGACGGACACGCCGGAAGGCAAGGCGCGCTTCATCCACCGTCAGACCATGGCAAGCGCCATGCGATTCACCACGACCGAACTTGCCGATCTCGAAAGCCGCATTGCCAATGCTGCCGACAAGGCGCTGACGATCGAGCTGGAGGCTTTCGACAGGATGGTCGAGGCGGTGACGTCCGAGGCAGAGGCAATCAAGGCCGGTGCCCGTGCACTTTCGGTGATCGACGTCGCTGCCGGGCTGGCGCTGATTGCCGAGGAATGGGATTACCGTCGCCCGACGGTGGATGCCACTCGTATGTTTGCCATCGAAGGCGGTCGGCATCCGGTGGTGGAGCAGGCGCTGCGTCGGCAATCGGCAGGGCCGTTTATCGCGAACGATTGCGATCTGTCCCCGCAGGGCGCGGGTGAGTTCGGCGCGCTTTGGCTGCTCACCGGCCCCAACATGGGCGGGAAGTCCACCTTCCTGCGCCAGAACGCGCTGATCGCCATCCTCGCCCAGATGGGCTCCTTCGTGCCGGCAACGTCAGCACATATCGGCGTCGTCGACCGCCTGTTCTCGCGCGTCGGCGCTTCCGACGACCTCGCCCGCGGCCGGTCCACCTTCATGGTGGAAATGGTGGAAACTGCCGCGATCCTCAACCAGGCGACCGATCGGTCCCTGGTCATCCTCGATGAGATCGGGCGTGGTACCGCGACCTTCGATGGCCTGTCGATTGCCTGGGCCGCCGTCGAGCACCTGCACGAGGCGAACCGCTGCCGCGGTCTCTTCGCCACCCATTTCCACGAACTGACGGTCCTGTCGGAGAAGCTGAACCGGCTTTC
>JAEYTV010000136.1 GCA_023433855.1 Pseudomonadota bacterium
AGCCCGCAGCGACCATTGCTGGCGATTTACCTGGAGTTCGACATCCAAATGGCGGCCGAAATCGCTATTCATATTGAAGCGCGTGCCGGAACTGCAAGCGCCAAGCCACGAAGCCGCTCGTCGAGCAGAATGTCTCCAGCTTGTTCCGGAAATACCCCGACTCTACCGCTACCGTACCCCGCAGCTCTACGATTTTTTCGCTTTTCGAGCTTGCGTATGTAACCAAACTTGTCGTGCCACGAATGAGCTGTTGTGAACCGCGCAGGCAATTCAACAGCGGCGATGACTACATCGGCAAGAACCGGCGCTGGTAACCACTAAAGACCACCTCAAACCTCGTAGGCCAGCCCCAATCTAAAGGGACGCCTATATTGATAGAAGGAATAGCTTTATGACCAAAATTGCATCCGCGATCGCTGGGGCCTTCATCGCCTCGATATCGTTTTCCGGCGCTGCACTTGCTGATTCCGGCGACTATTATCCAGGCCCTTCAAGCATGTCCGCACCGAGTCATCATGCAGCACATTCCGTGGCACTAGATCGCAACTCCACGGGGAGCATTGGCAAGCACGCTCGCACGCCTACTTCGCGCGATAATCGAGAATTCTCACTCGATCACGGCGATTATTATGACGGCGCAAACCGCCCGAACTAACCGCAGTTCATTCAAGACACCGAAACATCATCCGCAGGCCAGGTCGCAAACTTCAAGCCGCGGACACTCTGAAAGGGATCAAGACAATGACCAGGTTCACTTCCGCTTTCGCCGCAGCCCTCATCGCTTCGGCTTCCTTCGCAGGCGTCGCACTCGCAGAAGATGGCGAATATTATGAAGGCGTTTCTCCGAACCACCAGACACAGTCGATCCACCGCCTCCAGTCTGGCAGCTACGGTTATACGGGATCGGTCGTCCGGGGGCATGACTCCGCCCGGTGGACGGCTTCCGTGGAAGCTCCCGACCACGGCGACTACTACCAAGGCGCAAACCGCCCGAACTAGGAGCCGCGCTCTTCCGGCGTGGACGCCGGCGCGATCGGATCAGGGGCTTGAGGGGAGTTTGTCCGCAAGGGAATGGCGTTTCGACGAGGTCAAGGCCAGTGAATTGGTGGCCGGCCCCATTCCCGCTCCCCCTGATACGATAATACCAGCCGCGCGAGCGGCTGGTATTCGCAGTTCATTCAAGACACCGATCGGATAGACGGGTCGCAATCGTCGATCCGCTCTACAGATGCTCCCGACTCTGAAGCAGCAGCATCGGATTCAACAATACGTGAATACTTTGTGCGAATCAATGGCGCCGTTTCCCTTTGGCGCAGAGCAATTCGGCAACCCGTTCAGCAATATAGAAGGCGACGAGCTGGGTATCAGCGCCGCTCTCAAAGTCCGTCCCTAGATGGAACGAAAATCCGCCACAACGCTTTTTAGTCGTGAGGCGGGCGACGAACGCCTCCGAATTCGCAGAGAACGAAAGGAAGCCAAAATGAAAAAGTATCTCGCTTCGAGCATCGCAGCTCTTCTGCTTACCTCCGGCGCCATCGCCGGATCTGCAACTGCACAGGACATGTATGACGATCCGTACGTGCAGCAGCCGAGATCCAATGTCCAGAATCTCGACAACAATGCCAACCGCAACGTCGACCGCATGTCGACCGGCAGCATCCACGGCAACCGTACCTGGATGAACCACAGCGGTTCCGACACGAACATCGATGGCTCCCAGGACACCGGTGACTATTACGACGGCGTTCTTCGTCCGCAAGACTAAGGATCTGCCTGAACCCGCAAAAGCACTTGCTTCAAGACACCGGATCCCGTGCGGGTCGCAGCTTCTGCGTGGGATCGTCTTCCCAGAGGGGCCGGCATCTCTGCCGGTCCTTCGTTTGTCGGGCTTCCAAGCCCGCTAGCCTGGCGGTTAATCACTCTGAACCGTAAATGAACCACCCTCTCAGGCGTTGTTCAAAATCTCTCCTTCATTTTGCCATGATTGGATCGGGAGAGAAAAATGGCTGTCCTCACTCGTCGCCTGACGATCATCACCCTCATGATGACTGTATTCGCTCTTGCGTTTGCTGCGCTCGTGCAAGCGGACGGTCGCAAGCAGGCCCGCGTTCACCCCGGAACGACCATGCCGTGCTATCATCCCGCGACGCCCAACTGCACGATTGCCCTCTAAGCAGGAGCCTGCCGCGCGAGCGTCATTTGCTTGCCGAAGAGTTCACATTATAATGACGTATGAGCACACGAATCTATTCAATCTCTCCTATGAGCTTCATCAGCCCGAGTGCGGTCGAACCCCGCATATTCAGTGATGCCGCCGAGGCGGTGGATGCGCTCACGGCGCTTTACGAGCGAAACACGGGATTCCTGATCGATGCGTTCGAGAGCCTCGCAAGGGGCGCTCCAGTCACAGGGCGGTACCGGGCCTTCTATCCGCAGGTCAGCCTCGAAACCACGTCCTTCGGCCATGCTGACTCCCGGCTTTCCTACGGGCACGTCGCGGCACCGGGGATTTACACCACCACGATCACCCGCCCGAAACTTTTCCGGCACTACCTCAAGGAACAGCTTGAACTGCTGATGCGCAACCACAGCGTTCCCGTGACGGTTTCGGAATCGACCACCCCGATCCCGCTGCATTTCGCGTTCGGCGAAAATGCTCATGTGGAGGCGTCTGCGACCAGTTCCATCGCCGACATCTCTTTGCGCGACATCTTCGACACGCCGGATCTCACCAACACGGACGACCTGATCGCCAACGGCGACTACGAGGACGTGACCGGCGAACCTGCGCCCCTTGCGCCGTTCACGGCCCAGCGCATCGATTATTCCTTGGCCCGCCTCAGCCACTACACGGCGACGAACCCGGAGCATTTCCAGAACTTCGTGCTGTTCACCAACTACCAGTTCTACATCGATGAATTCGCCGCCTGGGCCCGCAAGCTGATGGCGGACGGCGGCGATGGCTACACCGCCTTCGTCGAACCGGGAAACATCATCACCCCCGCCGGCGCCGACACCCCTGCGACACCCGGGGTCGTGCGCCTTCCGCAGATGCCTGCTTATCATCTCAAGAAGAAGGGGCATGCCGGCATCACGTTGGTCAACATCGGCGTCGGGCCCTCCAACGCCAAGACCATCACCGACCATATCGCGGTTCTGCGCCCCCATGCCTGGCTGATGGTCGGCCATTGCGCCGGATTGCGCAACAGCCAGCGACTCGGCGATTATGTGCTGGCTCACGCCTATGTCCGCGAAGACCACGTGCTTGACGACGATATTCCCGTCTGGGTCCCGATCCCGGCGCTTGCGGAGGTTCAGCAGGCACTGGAAAGCGCGGTCGAGGAAGTGACGGGCTACCAGGGTTTCGAGCTGAAGCGCATCATGCGGACCGGTACCGTCGCGACAATCGACAATCGCAACTGGGAACTGCGAGACCAGCGCGGACCCGTGAAGCGTCTTTCGCAATCGCGCGCGATCGCCCTCGACATGGAATCGGCGACCATTGCCGCAAACGGTTTCCGCTTCCGTGTTCCCTATGGGACATTGCTGTGCGTTTCAGACAGGCCTCTGCATGGCGAGTTGAAGCTGCCCGGCATGGCAACGGCCTTCTATCGCAGCCAGGTAAGCCAGCATCTGCAGATCGGCATCCGGGCGGTGCAGAAACTCGCAGCCATGCCCATCGAGAGGCTGCATTCACGCAAGCTCAGGAGCTTCTACGAAACCGCTTTCCAGTGATCAGCGCCGGCTTGCCGGCCTGGCGGCGATCAGGGAAAGAAGCGTGCCGATGAGCGACGAGACGATCACCAGCAGGTGGGTGTTGACTGCCGCCTGACCGAGCGAATCGAGGGCATGGCCGTCGGGCTGCGCGCCGAGCGCCACCGCCCCTGCGGTGATGCCGGCCGGATAGGTGCCGACACCGGCCGGCGCGTGCAGCGGAAGTACGGAGGAGAGTTCGCCCCCCAGGGCGCCGCCGAAACCGGCCGCAACCGGCAAACCTCCAAGAAGGCCGAGCACCCAGGCGAGCACGGCGATCTTGCTGAACCAATTGATGAGCGTGGCCCCCCAGGCGCGCGCGAATGAACCGGCGTCGTGGGGCAGACCGGCCCCGATCTCCCCCAGGAGCCGGTTTGCCTTCGCCGGCAGAACCCTGCCCCCCAGCCGGAGGACATGCTTGCGTAATGCAAAGGCGCCGACAGGCAGAACAAGAAAAGCAAACCACGCCATCCAGGCCCAGCCATCCCCCTTCTGCAACACCAGCCCCACGGCGGCGGCAGCCAGAAGCGCATGAAGGTCGAACAGGCGCATCACGAGCAGTGCGGAGGTAGCCCTGGCAAGCGGCACGCCGAACTCGCGTTTCATCAGCAGCGGAAAGCTCGCCTCGCCGCTGCGGAACGGCAGCATGATGTTCAAGAGATTATGGACCTGCACAAGCCGCAGCAGCACGCCGAATTGCCCCCCGGTCTCCGCCGGGAAATAATCGTAGATGCGCCAAGTGCGCAGGACGTAGGTCCCCAGAAGGGCCGCAAGCGCAAGCAGGCCTGCCGACAGGCCGGCCGCGCGCCACAGCGAAACGATGCTGTTCCAGCCCCATACCCAGTGGATGAACGCCGCATAAGCCAGGATGATCGCCACGGTGATCAGCGTCATGGCATGGCGAATTATCCACGCTCGGCGACTGGCAACCGGGTAATTCTTCATATAGTAGGAGCCCATGTAACGATTGCGGGGTCCCGCGCAGGCGCGGCTCCCTCCAAGCCCAAGGGTTCTAGGAGAAAGACAAGGTGCGTACAACCGCAGAGTCGGTCAAAAGCCGGCCAGAGACGGCGCAGCCGATCGAGCTTTCCATCGTGGTGCCTCTCTTCAACGAGGAAGAAAGCGTCGGGCCGCTGATCGACCGGATAGAGACGGCCATGGCCGGTTATCCATCGGCATGGGAGCTCATTCTCATCGACGATGGCAGCACGGATGCGACGATAGTCAATGCCAGGAGTGCGATCGGGCGGCCGGGCCTCAATCTCAAGGTCGTGGCGCTTCAGCGCAATTTCGGACAGACGGCGGCAATGCAGGCCGGCATCAACCAGGCGCAGGGCCGGCTGATCGCCACGCTCGACGGTGACCTGCAGAACGATCCGAAGGACATTCCGGGCATGGTGGCCGAACTGGAGCGGCGCGAGCTCGACCTGCTGGTCGGCTGGCGAAAAAACCGCCAGGACGGTCTTCTGCTGCGCAAGATTCCCTCCTTCATCGCCAACCGGCTGATCGGACGCATTACCGGCGTCAGGCTGCACGACTACGGCTGCAGCCTGAAGATCTATCGAGGCTCGGTCATCCGGCAGGTGCAGCTGATGGGCGAGATGCACCGCTTCATTCCGGCCTGGGTGGCCGGCGTGGTGCCAAGCTCCCGGATCGGGGAGATGCCCGTCACGCACCACGCGCGCCAGCACGGCGTGTCGAAATATGGCATATCGCGGACGTTCCGGGTGATCCTCGACCTCCTGTCGGTGATGTTCTTCATGCGCTTCAAGGCGCGGCCGGGACATTTCTTCGGCTCCGTCGGGTTGGGCCTCGGGGCGTTGTCGGCAGTCATCCTCGCCTATCTGTTCATGGACAAGTTCATCATGGGCAACGACATCGGCACCCGGCCGTTGTTCATGATCGGCGTGATGCTGTTCCTGTCCGCCGTGCAGATGATCACCACGGGCATCCTCGCCGAGATGATCGCCCGCACCTATTACCGTGAAGACACGGCCGTCAGCTATATCATCAGGGACGTCTATGAGGCCGATCCGGCGCATCAGTGAGGCGCTCAACAGCCGGCCACACCTCGTCCTCTGGCTGATCGCCGCCTACTACATCCTCGCGGTCATCCTGCGATTGCTGCGATCGGAGGCGCTGCAAAGCGACGAGGCGGAACAGATCTACCAGTCCCAGTTCCTGCTTCTGGGCTACGGCCGCCAGCCGCCCTTCTACAACTGGCTGCAATACGGGGTGATCCAGCTTGTAGGCCCATCCGTCCTCGCGCTCTCGATCGTCAAGAACCTGCTCCTCTTTCTCTGCTGCGTCTTTTACCTGATGGCGGCGCGGCTGGTGCTGAAGGACGGACGGCTGGTAGCGGTTGCGGCGCTCGGCGCGGTCGCCATGCCGACAGTGAGCGTTCTGGCGCAGCGCGATCTGACGCATGCGGTTGCCACCCTGTTTGCCGTCTCGCTATTCCTGTACGGCTTCCTGAAGACACTGACACGGCCGAGCCTCGGCAGCTATCTGCTGACCGGCCTTGCCGTCGGCATCGGTCTGATCAGCAAGTACAATTTCGTCATCGTCCCGCTTGCCGCGGTGCTTGCCATCCTCCCCGAGGCGAGCCTGCGCAAGCGGATCTTCGACTGGCGGATCCTTCCTGCCCTCGCGGTCGCGGCGGCGATCTGCCTGCCCCATGGACTGTGGCTGCTCGGCAATCTCGGTACTGCGACGGAAGGAACGATCGAGGCCTTGCGGGAAGACGCGTCCGGAAATCCCCTGGCCGACCGGCTGACAGGACTAGTCATGCTCGCCGTTACGGTCGTCGACAGCGCCCTCCCGACCCTCGCCTTCTTTCTTGTGGCTTTCCGGCGTCCCCTGGTGACGGCATGGCGGGCGGAAAACCTGTGGTCCCGGGTCGTCGGACGCTGGATCCTGTTCTCGCTCCTGGCGATCGCGGCGATCGGTCTTGGGCTCGGCGCGACCACTGTCAGCCAGAAGTGGCTCTCGCCCTTCCTCCTCCTGCTGCCCCTCTATCTCTGCCTGAAGCTCGAGGCGGCAGGTGCCGATACGAAAAGCAGCGTCTCGCGGATGCTGCCTCCGGTGTCCGCGCTGGCGATCGGTTTCATCATCTACCTGCCGGTCGCCAATATCGTCGGACCGCAGTTCGGCCGGTTCGGCAAGGAAAACCTGCCCGCCCGGCCCTTCGTCGAACTGGTCCTAGATCAGCGCGCCGGAACGCGGCCAAGCTACGTGATGGCCAGCGATCCCTTCCTTGCGGCGAGCGCCCGGCTGGAACTACGGGAGGCGCGGGTTCTCCTGCCCGGCAAGGGGGAGGCAGCGCTGAACGAAGCAAAACGCAGCGGCGGCGACGGGCTCGTCATCTGGCGGGTGCGCGGGGATGACCGTCATGTTCCGGATTGGCTCGAGGGCTGGTTGAACACGAAAGGCATTCCGGGCAGTACAGTCGAAACCGCGACGATCGACGTACCCTATCTTTTCGCAAGTCCAAGCGAGACCGTGACGTTCGGTTACGCCTGGATCTCACCGGGGACGGGACCATGACGGCCCCTCACCCGGCCCGGGAATGGAGACGCAATTGCAGTTGAATATCCCCAGGGATCAGGCGGGCTCGGCAGGCATGGGGTTGGCCAGGGCCTTTCCCATCATCATTGCCGGCTATTTCCTGTTCCAGGTCGCCTTGAGGGTGGCGCTTCCCCATTCGCTGGAACTGGACGAGGCGGAGCAGGTCTATTTCTCGCAGTGGCTGCTGGCCGGATACAGTGCCCAACCGCCGTTCTACAACTGGCTGCAATACGGCGTGATCCGGCTTCTAGGCATGAATCTTCCGGCTCTGTCGGTCCTCAAGAACGTGATGCTTCTGGCATCCTACCTGTTCTACTGGCTGGCAGCCCGCCAGGTTACGAACGACCGTCGGATCGCGGCGTTGGCCGGACTGGGGCTCCTGACCATCCCCCAGGTCGCGTTCGAGGCTCAGCGCGACCTGAGCCATACGGTGTCGGCGATCTTTGCGGCATCCCTGTTCCTCTACGCGCTCCTGAGGACATTGAGGTCGCCCTCCCTTTTCTCGTTCCTGCTGCTTGGCGCGGCAACCGGGGCCGGCGGGATCTCCAAGTACAATTTCGTCGTGCTGCCCGTCGCGGCCTTTGCCGCCATCGCCACCGACCGGCATTGGCGTACCCGTCTCTTCGACTGGCGGATCCTTGCCGCCGGCTTGGTGGCACTTGCGATCGTGCTGCCGCACGGCCTCTGGCTCCTCGACCATTTCGAGGCGGCCAGCAACCATTCCATGCGCAAAATGGTGGGCGACGGCTCCGGGGCGCTGATCGGGATCCTCAAGGGACTCGGCTCGCTCCTCGTCGCCGTCATCAGCTTCGGCGCCGTGACGGCGATCCTCTTCGGGGCTGCCTGGCGGGAACGGCTGCGGGACGTTCTGCGGGCGAGAAGCCATTGGACGCGCCTCGTTGGCCGGCTGCTTGCGCTGTCGATCGGCGTCATCGTGCTGATGGTCCTGTTTGCCGGAGTCGAGAACGTCCGCGACCGCTGGCTGACGCCGCTCCTTCTGGCGCTGCCGCTTTACCTCGCCCTGAAGATCGATGCCGCTTCCCTGGACCTGCGCCTTGGCTTCAAGCGATTGACGGTCATGGCAGCCATCATCATGGTGCTGATACCGACGATACTCTTCCTGCGCGTCGCCAGCCCCAGAATCACCGGCGACTACCACTACCAGAACAATCCGTTCGGCGCGGTTGCCCGGCAACTGGCTCCGCTGGTTGAAGATAAATCGACGCTGATCGTCGCGTCGAACGGATTTCTGGCCGGCAACCTTCACTTCCAGCTGCCGTCCGTGCCGACCGTCACCGCCGGATTGCCAACCGGAGTCGAGACCTTCCCCGAGCCTCCACATGAGCGCATCCTGTTCGTCTGGGGTGACCGCAACGGGAAGATGCCCGATGCCTTTCCGGAGGAATTCCAGGCCTATCTGCAGCGCCGGGGCCTGGCGCGCGAAGCCCCCGACACGGCGATCCTAGCGCTTCCCTATGTCTACGGCAGACCTGGTGACGACTTCCGTCTCGCCTACGCCGTCCTTGACGTCAGGCCTTAGCGTCGGTCTTGCGGCGGGGGCGTCCTATTCCCTGACCGTGTCCCGAAGGTGATCGAGCGCCTGCCGGAGCTTGACGATCACCTCGTCTATCTCCGCACGCGAAATCGTCAGGGCGGGAGACGCCAGCATGCGGTCGCCGGTCGCCCGCATGATCAGCCCGTTCTCCACGCAGTGGTTGCGCACCATGGTACCGACGTCGTCCGGCTTGCTGAAGCGCCGCCGTGTCGACTTGTCAGCGGCGAGCTGCAGGCCGCCCATCAGGCCGACGCTTTCCGCCTGCCCGACCACGACGTGGTCTTCCAGGCTCTTCCAGGCCGAGGCGAAATAGGGCCCGATGTCGTCGCGCACCCGTTCGACCAGCCCCTCTTCCTCGATGATCCGGAGGTTTTCCAGCGCTGCGGCGGCCGCGACCGGATGGCCGGAATAGGTGAAGCCGTGGAAGAAGTCGCCGACTTCATCAATCATCACGTCGGCCACGCGGTCACTGACCAGCACGCCGCCGATCGGCAGGTAACCGGAAGAGAGGCCCTTGGCAACGGGCGCCAGATCCGGCTCGACGCCGTAATACTGGTGGCCGAACCATTCCCCCAACCGGCCAAAACCGCAGATCACCTCGTCCACCACCAGCAGGATGTTGCGTGACTTGCAGATGCGGGCAATCTCCGGCCAATAGGTCTCAGGCGGAACAATGACGCCGCCCGCGCCCTGGATGGGTTCGGCAACGAAAGCCGCCACGCGGTCCTCGCCCAGTTCGTCGATCTTCTCCTCCAGCTCCCGGGCGACCTTGAGGCCGAATTCGTCAGGCGAAAGGTCGCCACCTTCTGCGTACCAGTAGGGTTGGCCGATATGGTGGACGCCCTTGATCGGCAAGTTGCCCTGCTCGTGCATCAGCTTCATGCCGCCGAGCGAGGCGCCCGCGACCGTCGACCCGTGATAGCCGTTCCTGCGCGCGATCACCTGGGTCTTTTCCGGTTTGCCGAGTGCTTTCCAGTATACCCGCGCCATCCGGAACCAGGTGTCGGTGGCTTCCGATCCCGAATTGGTGAAGAAGACGCGCTTCAGGCGCTCGCCCGCATGGGAGGCAATCTTCTGGGCCAGCAGGGTGGTCGGCGGCGTCGTGGTGCCGAAAAAGCTGTTGTAGTACGGCAGTTCCTGCATCTGCCGATAAGCGGCTTCGGCGATCGACTTGCGGCCATAACCGACATTGACGCACCAGAGACCGGCAAAGGCATCCAGATACTTCCTGCCGGTGGAGTCGTAGATGAAGACGCCATCGGCGTGTTCGATGATGCGGGTGCCCTTCGCATTCAGCTGCTTCATGTCGGAGAAGGGATGCAGATGATGAGCGGCGTCGATGGCGGCGAGATTGGAGGGGGGCGGGAGAGTATTCATGAACGACGGCCTCAGATTGTGAAACCGATTCTTATCGGCTACCAACGGGTGATCGCAACACCTTCCGAAGACTTGTTCATGGCCTCCGACAAAGCGTCCCCTTATCTTGAACTCCTGCTTGTCGGGATGAACGGCGACCTGCGCGGCAAACGCATTCCGGTCGAAAAACAGCAGAAGGTCTGGGACGGTGCGGTGCGTCTCCCCACGTCCACCCAGTCGCTTGACATCTGGGGGCATGACAATGACGAGATCACCGGCCTGTCGATGACGATCGGAGACCCGGACGGCAACTGCATTCCCGACGCCCGCAGCCTTGCGCCGATGCCCTGGGCGCCGGAAGGTTCGGTGCAGGTTCTGTCCACCATGCACGAGTTCGACGGCCGCCCGAGCTTCATGGACCCGCGCGGCATTCTTGCCGCGATGCTGAAGCGCTACGAGGAACGCGGCTTGACGCCGGTCGTCGCCACCGAACTGGAATTCTACGTCGTGGAGGACGATTGGCGCGAGACGGGAAGACCCCGGCCGCCTGCAAGGCTCAGCTATGCCGGCGATCCGAACGGCTTCCAGCTCTATGACATGAGGGCTGTCGATGCGCTCGACGACTATCTGCAGGCTCTACGCCACTGGGCGGCTCTTCAGGGCCTGCCGGCGGATGCAACGACGGCGGAATTCGGCCCGGGGCAGTTCGAGATCAACCTGCTTCACCGCGCCGATGCCCTGGCCGCGGCCGACGACTGCATCTACCTGAAGCGGATCGCCGAACAGGCCGCCAAGAAGCATGGCCTCAAGGCGACCTGCATGGCCAAACCCTATTCCGATCACGCGGGCTCCGGCCTGCACGTGCATGCAAGCGTCATCGACCGCGACGGCAACAATGTGCTGGACGCCAGGGGCGGCGATCCTCTGCGGCTGAAATCGGTCACCGCCGGAATGCTGAAGACGATGCGTGACGCGCAGCTGGTGTTTGCCCCCTTTGCCAATTCCTACCGACGTTTCCAGCCGGATTCCTTTGCACCGGTCGATATCGATTGGGGGTTCGGGCATCGCGGCACGGCGGTGCGCATTCCCGACAAGGACGGCCCTGCGGCCCGCGTCGAGCACCGCGTGGCGGGCGCCGACGCCAATCCCTATCTGCTGCTGACCGCGATCCTCGGCGGCATGCTGCTCGGACTGGACGAGACCCTCGAGCCCGGCCCGGCAACGGAACCCGGCACCGAGCGGCCGGCCGGCACCGGACGCCTGACCCATGATTTCCTCACGGCCGTGGAGGATTTTTCAGCCTCTCCCGTCATCCGCGACGTCGTCGGGGAGGGCGATGAGAAT
>JAEYTV010000152.1 GCA_023433855.1 Pseudomonadota bacterium
GTTCTCATCCCATCTTTTCCCTTCGTCAAAACGCAAAAGGGCGGCTTTCGCCGCCCCCAGCAAACCAGTTGCCGCGCCTCAATGGGCGACCGGTGCGCCCCAGCCGCCCCAGATATAGATCGCGAAGAACAGGAACAGCCAGACGACGTCGACGAAATGCCAATACCAGGCCGCTGCCTCGAACCCGAAGTGCTTGGTCGGCGTAAAGCCGCCCCGCATCGCGCGGATCAGACAAACAAGCAGGAAGATCGTGCCGATCAGAACATGGAAGCCGTGGAAGCCGGTCGCCATGAAGAAGGTCGCGCCGTAGATCGAGTTCGAGAACTCGAACGGAGCATGGGCGTATTCGTACACCTGCACGAACGAGAACAGAACGCCAAGAGCAACCGTCAGCGCAAGGCCGTTGATCAGGCCCTTGCGGTCGTTATGCAGCAGCGCGTGGTGTGCCCAGGTGACGCAGGTGCCGGACAGCAGAAGGATAATGGTGTTGTAGAGCGGCAGGTGCCACGGATCGAGTACCTCGATCCCCTTCGGCGGCCATTGCCCGCCCAGGGCCTCGACGCGGCTCGCCTGGATTGCTTCGTTGGGGTACAGGCTGGCATCGAAAAAGGCCCAGAACCAGGCGGCAAAGAACATCACCTCCGAGGCGATGAACATGATCATGCCGTAGCGCAGGTGGAGCGAGACGACCCGCGTATGCGCGCCTTCGCGGCCTTCCTTGATCGTGTCGGACCACCAGCCAACCATGGTGTACAGGACGATGGCAAGACCGATGAAGAAAAGCCACGGGGTGGCGAGGTCCAGACCGAAAATCCTGAACTGGCTGCCATGCAGGTAGCGCATGTAGCCGACGCCGCCAAAGGTGATGACGAACGCGCCGAGCGACGCCAGGATCGGCCATGGGCTGGGATCGATGATGTGGTAGTCGTGATGTTTCTGATGCGCGTCGGCCATGTCAGAATTCCCCGGATAAATGCCTGCTCCGCCGAGAACCGGCGAACCCTCTATAATTTCCCTGCATCCTTCTTTTCCCCTTCCGGCAGTGCAGCGACGGGCTTGCCCGGCTCGCTGGGATAGAAGGTATAAGAAAGCGTGATCGTCTTGATATTCTTTGTCTCCTGCGTCTTTGTAATCTCCGGGTCTACGAAGAATACAACGGGCATCTTGACCGATTCTCCAGGCTGAAGCGTCTGTTCGGTGAAGCAGAAGCATTCCACCTTGTTGAAATAGGCTCCCGCCTCCATCGGCGTGACGTTGAATACCGCCGACCCGGTCGTCGGCTGCGATGAGCGGTTCGTGGCAGTGTATTCAACCTGTACCGTCTCGCCGATCTTGGGGGTGACGGAATTCGCCGGCCTGAACTCCCAGTGCAAGCCGGGAGAAATGTTGGCATCGAAGGTGACCTTGACCGACTGGTCGAGGACCGTGTCGGAATACTGCTCCACGCGTTGCGTCGTGCCGTTATAGCCTGTCACCTGACAGAACAGCCTGTAGAGCGGCACGGCCGCATAGGCCATGCCGACCATGCAGACAACGAAGACGGCGCAACCGGCGAAGATCGCTCCATTACTGACCCGTTTCCCCTGCCCGTCATCAGTCACGTTCGTCATCGCCACGCCTCAGCTGCCCAATCCGCCAATCTTTACCAGCGTAATCACATAGAAGAGCAGTACCAGCCCTGCCAGGACGAGCCCAAGCGCAATATTGCGGTTGCGCCGCGACTTTCTCTGCGCCTCGGTAGGCTTGACAGTCTCTATCACAATGAACCTCCCAGGAGGTTCGGCATCGCCGCGAATGCGCCATCGACCAACAGGGCTGAGAAGATCGCAAACAGGTAGACGATGGAATAAGCAAACATCTTCTTCGCGGGCACCATCTTCGTATCGCCGTCCGGCATCCGCCAGACCGCGATCGAACAGTAGATGAAGATGATCCCAAGAAGAGCCGCGAACAGGCCGTAGCCAAGGCCGGCCAGGCCAGTGAAGGCCGGCGCCACCGCGATCACGGCGGTCAGCAGCGCATACACAAAGATCTGGATCTTGGTGGAAGCCTCTCCCTCGACATTCGGCATCATCGGTACTCCGACGGAACCATAATCGCGCATCTTGAACAGGGCGAGCGCCCAGAAATGCGCCGGGGTCCACAGGAAGATGATGAGGAAGAGCAGGATGCTGTCGAGCGACACTCCACCCGTCACGCAAGCCCAGCCGATCATCGGCGGAAATGCGCCGGAAGCCCCGCCGATCACGATATTCTGCGGCGTCGAACGCTTCAGCCACATGGTGTACACGACGGCATAGAAGAAGATGGTAAAGGCCAGCAGGCCTGCTGCGAACCAGTTCACGGCCAGGCCAAGGATTACAACCGAGAACACCGACAGCGTCAGCCCGAAAGCGAGCGCCTCCTGCGGAAGAATGCGTCCGGCAGGTATGGGCCGCATGGAAGTCCGGCTCATCACCGCGTCGATGTCAGCGTCGTACCACATGTTGAGGGCGCCTGAAGCACCTGCACCGACAGCGATACAAAGGATGGAGATCACGCCGAGAAACGGATTGATGTGCCCCGGCGCCAGAACGAGACCGGCAACAGCGGTGAAGACGACGAGCGACATCACCCGCGGCTTCAGGAGTTCGAAGAAATCGCGAGCGCCCGCTTCCGAGAGGCGCGCTCCTCCGTCCCTGGCAAATGCCTCGTGATTGTCGATGACCGTCATTGCAACCGTACTCTCTTAGCATTCAGGGCATCGCGGTCGCCGCGATGCCCGGTCCTTGTGGTACTGCCGCTCAGCGGATGCGCGGCAGTTGTTCCCACTGGTGGTAGGGCGGCGGTGAAGACAGCTGCCATTCCAGGGTGCTTGCACCTTCGCCCCAGGGATTGTCGCCGGCCACGCGCTTCTTGGCGAACGCTTCCCACACGCCGAACAGGAAGATCAGGACCCCGACGAAGGAGATGTAGGAGCCGATCGAAGACACCCAGTTCCAGCCTGCATAGGCATCCGGATAATCGATGTACCGGCGCGGCATGCCTGCCAGACCCAGGAAGTGCTGCGGGAAGAACACGAGGTTCACACCGATGAACATTACCCAGAAATGCAGCTTGCCGAGGAATTCGCTGTACATGTAGCCGAACATCTTCGGGAACCTGTAGTACCAGGCTGCGAAGATGGCGAACACGGCGCCGAGCGACAGGACGTAGTGGAAGTGAGCAACCACGTAGTAGGTGTCGTGCAGCGAGCGGTCGAGGCCGGCATTGGCAAGCTGGACGCCCGTGACACCGCCGACGGTGAACAGGAAGATGAAGCCGATCGCCCAGACCATCGGCGTGCGGAAGGTCAGCGAGCCTCCCCACATCGTGGCGATCCAGGAGAAGATCTTGATGCCCGTCGGAATTGCGATGACCATCGTGGCGAAGACGAAGTAGCGCTGGGCATCAAGCGACAGGCCGACCGTATACATGTGGTGAGCCCAGACGATGAAGCCGACGGCGCCGATCGCCACCATGGCGTAGGCCATGCCGAGATATCCGAAGACGGGCTTGCGCGAGAAGGTCGCCACGATGTGGCTGATGATGCCGAAGCCCGGCAGGATCAGGATGTATACCTCGGGATGCCCGAAGAACCAGAACAGGTGCTGGTAGAGGATCGGGTCACCACCGCCTTCGGGCGTAAAGAAAGTCGTGCCGAAGTTGCGATCGGTCAACAGCATCGTGATACCGCCTGCCAGGACCGGCAGCGAGAGCAGAAGCAGGAATGCGGTGACCAGGACGGCCCAGGCAAAGAGCGGCATCTTGTGCAGCGTCATGCCCGGAGCCCGCATGTTGAGGATCGTCGTGATGAAGTTGATGGCGCCGAGGATCGAGGATACGCCCGCAACGTGCAGCGCAAAGATCGCAAGGTCGATCGCAGGGCCTGGATGCCCCCCGGTCGAGAGCGGCGGATAGAGCGTCCAGCCGCCTCCAGGGCCGTATGCGCCTGCCGGACCCTCGACGAAAAGCGAAAGGATCAGGAGCAGGAAGGCGGGCGGCAGCAGCCAGAAGGAAATGTTGTTGAGGCGGGGGAATGCCATGTCCGGCGCCCCGATCATGATCGGGATCATCCAGTTGGCGAAACCGCCGATGAGCGCCGGCATGACCATGAAGAAGATCATGACCAGCGCGTGCGCGGTGGTGAAGACGTTGAACATGTGCTTGCCGCCGTCAATTGCGGCATCACCCTCGAAACCGTAAACCATCGACGCCAGACCATGGAAGATCTGGATGCCGGGCTCCTGCAACTCCATGCGGATCGCGACCGACATGAGGCCGCCGATGATACCCGCGATGATCGCGAAGATCAGATAGAGAGTGCCGATGTCCTTGTGGTTCGTCGAGAAAAACCAGCGGGCCACGAAGCCCGGTGTATGCGAATGATGATCGTCATGGGCATGCGCGTCATAAGAGGTGCGAGCATGAGCGTGATCGTCGTGAGCGGAAGGTCCAGCCATTGTCCTCACTCCTCGTTATTATTTCGAAACGTTCGCCGCGAGGGCAAACTTTGCGGCGTCACCTTCCACGGCGGCCATCAATGCCCTGTTGGCACCGGAAAGGTCCGAACCGGCCTGCGCCAGCCAGGCATTGTACCTGTCTTCCGAGACAACCCGGATCGCGATCGGCATGTAGGCATGGTCCTTGCCGCAAAGCTCGGAGCACTGGCCATAATAGAGGCCTTCCTTCTCCGCCCGGAACCACGTTTCATTCAGTCGGCCCGGAACCGCATCAAGCTTCAGGCCGAAGGCAGGAAGAGCAAATGCATGGATGACATCGGTCGGAGCGGCAGTCACGAGCAGCCGAACCGTCTTGTTGACCGGTACGACCATCTCGTTGTCGACCGCGAGCAGCCGGGGATAGGCGCCGACATCGGTTTTGCCGGCAGCCTCGCGATCCTCTTCCTTCAGCATGAAGCTATCGAAGGCGACGGGAGTCGGCGTTCCTTCATACTCGTAATTCCACTGCCACTGGGTGGCGGTGGCCTTAACCGTCATGTCGGTTTCGGGGATTTCGAGTTGCGCATTCAGGAGATTGAACGAGGGAATAGCGAGGAAGAACAGTATGAGGACAGGACCGAGCGTCCAGATGATTTCGATCGTGGTGTTGTGACTGGTACGCGACGGCACCGGATTGGCGCTTGCGCGGAACTTCACCACGACGACAATCAGCAGGACCAGGACCAACAGGGTGATCGGGACGATGAACCAGAGCGTATAGTGCTCGAACCACCGAATCTGGTGCATGATCGGCGTGGCGGGCGCCTGAAGGTCTAACTGCCACGGCTGCGGCTGGTCCGCACGACCGGCAGAGGCAAAAAGCAGACAGATGAGCGCCATCATCACTGCATAAGCTCTGTTCATCACTACATTTCTCCCCATGCGTTTGATCTGCAACAAATCCAACGCAGAATCCAAGCTATATGAAGTGCTTCAATCACAGTTTGCCGGCCGCCGCAATATCTGGCGGTCAAAGCCCATGCGGCATTTTGCGCAGCCCCTGGGGCGTTTCGTCGCGCCCCGATCCCCCGCCTCTTGATGCCGCGTGCAGCCGGCCCAAGCTGCCGCGCAGGCAGCCTATGCTTTATCTATAATGTACAAGTGCGGCGGAAGGATCATTTCTCAGGAGCCGATCGCAAAGCCGGGCGTCAGGACAAGCGGTCCCACTTTCGCCCTACTCGGCTGAAAGAGACACTGGGGCTTTTCATTTCGCTGCGAACGACAAGAATAGCCCCACTGATTCGTGTCTCTGAGGTTCCCATGGGCCGTTCCCCCCTGTTCCGCGCCAGCCTTGCGGTGATCGTTGCCGTCACCATGGCGCTTCCTGCGTCTGCACAACAGCAGCAGCCGGCCGCCAGACCCGCACCCCAGGGCACCCCGGGCGGAACAGGCACGCCGGGCACGACCCTGCAGCAGCCCCCGGGGCAGCCTCCTCAGTCTCCCGGCAACGTGCGACAGAACCATGGCGCCTGGTCCGTCATCTGCGACAGGCCGGCCGGGGCAGCCGTCGAACAGTGTGCGCTCATGCAGAACGTGATCGCCGAGGATCGTCCGGAAGTAGGCCTTTCGGTTGTTGTGCTCAAGACGGCCGACCGGAAGGCGAGGATCCTGCGCATTCTTGCGCCCCTCGGCGTGCTTCTCAAGGACGGCATGGAACTCTATGTCGACAACAACAATATCGGTCGCGCCTATTTCACCCGCTGCTTCTCGGAAGGCTGCTATGTCGAGGTGGAGATCGACGAGGAATTGATGCGCATCCTGCGGGCGGGCAAGAACGCGGTCTTCGCCCTGCGCGAATCGGCGGACCAGGACCGTGTCGGCATTCCGATCGAGCTCACTGGCTTCGGCCCCGGATACGACGCCCTCCCCTGATCTGGTAGACGCTGCGTATCACGCTTAGGGCCAGGGGCTGTTGCGACCGGCTTCCCATGACGCGCCGGCAAGACTTGCTTCGGCGGGGGTACGGACCTACATCGGGCAGATCATAAAGGCGCGGTTGCATGCGCCAGGGAGCCCGTCATGACCACCGATCTTCTCAACCTCTTCGACTGCGACGAGAGCAGGCTGCGCTCGATCCTCGCCAGTGCCCTGGCCGGAGCAGATGACGGCGAACTCTTTGTGGAGCATGCGCAGGCGGAGTCGCTTACGTTCGACAACGGCAGACTGAAGGGTGGCTCCTTCAATACGGACCAGGGCTTCGGACTACGGGCCGTGGCCGGTGATGCGGTGGGCTACGCACATGCCGGAGAACTGTCGGCAGCGGCCCTCGCACGCGCTTCCGACGCGGTGAGAGCCGTCACGGCAGGGTATTCCGGATCCTATGCCGCCGCGCCACAACGCACCAACAAGAAGTATTATGGTGACGAGAATCCGATCGGAAGCCCGAGTTTCGAAGAAAAGGTCAAGCTGCTCACCGACATCGACGCCTATCTCCGCAACAAGGACGAAAAGGTGCGGCAGGTCACCGCCACCGTCTCGGCAAGCTGGCAGGTGGTCGACATCCTCCGAGCCGACGGACATCGGGTGCAGGATATCCGCCCGATGACCCGCATCAATATCTCCGTCGTGGTCGGTGACGGCGACCGGCAGGAATCCGGTTCCTTCGGCGCCGGCGGCCGGATCGGCTTCGGTGACTTCGTGACCGGTGAAAACTGGCGGACCGGCGCGGACGAGGCGTTGCGCCAGGCGCTCGTGAACCTCACTGCCATCGACGCCCCCGCCGGCACGATGGACGTCGTGCTCGGGTCCGGCTGGCCGGGGGTGATGCTGCACGAGGCCGTGGGCCATGGCCTGGAAGGCGATTTCAACCGAAAGAAGACCTCGGCATTTGCAGGGCTGCTGGGCCAGATGGTCGCGGCACCCGGCGTGACGGTCGTCGACGATGGCACCATCGACAACCGCCGTGGCTCGATCACCATCGACGACGAAGGCACACCGTCCGCCTACAACGTGCTGATCGAGGACGGCAGGCTGGTCGGCTACATGCAGGATCGCCAGAACGCCCGGCTCATGGGCGTGGCGCCTACCGGCAACGGCCGCCGGCAGGGTTACGCCCATGTTCCCATGCCGCGCATGACCAATACCTACATGCTCGGTGGCGACAAAACGCCTGAGGAAATCATCGCTTCGGTGAAGAAGGGCATCTATGCGGTTTCGTTCGGCGGGGGGCAGGTCGACATCACCTCCGGCAAGTTCGTGTTCGGCTGCACCGAAGCTTACATGATCGAGAACGGCCGAATCGGCTCAGCGATCAAGGGCGCCATGCTGATCGGCAACGGCCCGGAGGCCATGAAGCGGGTTTCCATGGTCGGCAACGATATGAAGCTCGACACCGGCATCGGCAACTGCGGCAAGGCCGGTCAGTGGGTTCCGGTGGGAGTCGGTCAGCCGCATCTGCGGATGGACCAGGTGACGGTCGGCGGGACGAAAGCCTGATCGCCCAAAGCTTGCCGCCCCCTGTACCGAACGATCTCGGCGCGCCTCGAAGGTAATCGGCGATCTGGCCCGCGTTCGGCTATCCTCGTCGTCGTTCGCACGGCGAACGACCTGCCAGACCTGCGGGAGCCTCTTCAGCAAGGCTTAACCGGCTGCCGGTACCGTGGATGACCGATAGCTCGTGAGCACGGTTGGATGGGGCAGACCAAACAGAGACTCAAGGCACTCTGGCGCCGGGACGTCAAACGCCGGCTTCTTGCCGGTGGCCTCGACGTTGCGGCGGCGCTTGCGAGCGCCGGCGTGGCGCCGAATGCGCGCGGCCGCGGTGCCATCTTCACCCTCCATCACGTACGCCCGAAAAAGCAGCGCCTGCTGCAAACCAGCGCGCACCTCGAGATAACACCCGAGTTTCTAGACGAAGCGATCAAGAGACTCGACGCCGAGGGCTACGAGTTCATTGCGCTGCAGGACGTGCCCGCCCGATTGGCGGAGCCGAGGAAACGGCCGTTTGCCGCCTTCACCCTCGACGATGCCTATCGAAACAATGCTGAACATGCCCTGCCGGTGTTCGAACGCCACGGCACTCCGTTTACCGTCTTCGTCACCCGGGGCTTTGCGGAACGCACCCACTCCCTGTGGTGGGAAACCCTCGCAGAACTTCTTGGGCGCGAACGGCAGGTGATCTTCGACTTCGGCTTCGGCACCGAGGTCATGGAGCTCACCTCGGAAGCCCTGAGGTTCGACGCCTTCGACCGGTTCTCCGCCTATGTCGGCACGGTTGACGAAGCGTTGGCGGTGTCCCGCATCGACGCTCTCTCACGCCAACACGGCATCGACCCGTTGCAGATTACCGGCGAGTTGACCATGGGTGCGGCAGAACTCAAGGCGCTCGCCAGCCATCCCCTCGCCTCGCTCGGGGCCCATACCGTGAGCCACTGCGCAGTCGCACGGCTTTCGCCGGGGGAGGTGCGCGAGGAGATGAAGCTGTCTGCAGACTATGTCGAGCACCTCACCGCGCGCCGCCCCCTCTCCTTCGCCTACCCCTACGGCACTCGCCAAGCGGTGTCGGCCAGGGATTGCGAGATTGCCCGCGAGATCGGTTTCGCGGTTGCGGTCACGACCCAGCCCGGGACCCTCCACGACCGGCAGAGAGAACGGCTGACGGCTCTGCCGCGCATCTCGCTCAACGGCTATTATCAGCAACCACGCTATGTGTCGGCGCTGGCGTCCGGCATCCCCTTCGCGATCATGCGCTGACGCTCGCATCAGGGATACATCCGGACCTTTTCCCATGGACCACCCGCGGACGTCCGGCGGAACTCGACCCGGTCGTGGAGCCGGAACTGTCGGTCATGCCAGAATTCGAGCGACACCGGCTTGATCCGGAAGCCGGACCAGAAGGGAGGCCGCGGGATGTCTCCCACAGCATAACGGGCCGTATATTCGGCGACCGCCTTTTCCAGCGCAAAGCGTCCCTCGAGCGGCCGCGACTGCTTCGATGCCCAGGCTCCGATGCGGCTGCCGCGCGGTCGCGAGGCGAAATAGGCGTCCGCCTCCGCATCGCTGACGGCCGAAGCTGTGCCGCGCACCCGCACCTGGCGGCGCAGCGACTTCCAATGGAAGCACAGCGCGGCCCCTTTCGATGCCAGCAGCTCGCGCCCCTTGGCGCTCTCATAGTTCGTATAGAAGACGAAGCCGCGCGGCTCCGCTTCCGCCCCGTCGAGCCCCTTCAGCAGCACCATGCGGATGTTGGGCAGGCCCGCCTCGTCGACGGTGGCGACCGCCATGGCATTCGGATCGTTCGGCTCGTGCGCCTTGGCCTCCCCGAACCAGCTCTCGAACAGGGCGAAGG
>JAEYTV010000167.1 GCA_023433855.1 Pseudomonadota bacterium
ATTCTCATCAACAACGCCGGGGTTGCCGACCATACGCCGATTGAAAACCTCACCAGCGAGCGCTGGCACGAGGTGATCGCTGCCAACCTGCATTCCGTCTTCTATTGCTCCCGCGCTGCCTTCACCATGATGATGCAACAGAAGCGCGGGCGCATCATCAATATGGGTAGTCTCTCCTCAAAGGTGCCGCGTGCCCACACCGCAGCCTATACTGCAAGCAAATTCGCGCTCGAGGGCTTCACCCGCTCGCTCGCGGTCGATGGTCGAGAGCATGGCATTGCCGTCTCGATGGTGCATCCGGGGTCGACGGTAAGTTCGCTCGTCCCCGGCGTCACCGACCAGGTACGTCCGGGTACGATGATGCCCCGTGATGTCGCGCGGATCGTAGTGCTCATGGCAACTCTTCCCGATGACGTAAACCTCTACGAAAGCATCGTCCTGCCCGTCGAGATGCCGTTCCTCGGACGAGGCTGATCGACAAGGTCGCAATTGGAACGCGAGGGGGTACACAACTGCCTTGACGTATATTCGGCTCCCTGATATCGATGCCGGGTCAGGGAGATGTCGTCATGGAAAACAAGTCCGCTGCCCCCGATCCGGTCGCTCGTCCATGGGGCGAATACGTCACTGTGGACTTCGAGGAGGGCATCGCCTGGGTCACCCTCAACCGGCCCAGGCAGCGTAACGCGATAAACCCGGGCATCGTCTGGGAAATGAATGCCATCATGGATGCGCTGGAAGAAGACGAGCGCTGCAGGGTGATGGTCGTCACCGGAGCTGGTGAATCCTTTTCGGCGGGCATGGACCTCAAGGAATACTTCCGCGCGACCGACAAGGTGCCGCCGATTCAACGCGAGCGCCTGTTCCGCGCGAATGCCGCATGGCAATGGCGCCGCATGATGTATTATCCCAAGCCGACCATCTCGATGGTCAACGGCTGGTGCTTCGGCGGTGCCTTCCAGTTCCTGGTCGGCTGCGACCTCGCGATTGCTTCGGAGGAGGCGATCTTCGGGCTTTCCGAGATCAACTGGGGCATCATACCGGCGGGTATTGTCACCAAGTCGGTGTTGGAAACCATGAGCTTTCGCGACGCGATGTACTACATCATGACGGGCGAAACCTTCACGGGCAAGCAGGCAGCAGAGATGAAGCTGGTCAACAAGGCTGTATCGCCAGATGAACTGAAAGCCGAGACCCGCAAGCTGGCTATGACGCTGATCGGCAAGAACCCGTTCGTTCTGCGCCAGGCCAAGACCGCCTGCCGCTTTACCCGTGACATGAGCTGGGAACAGGCCGGCGAATACCTGATGGCGAAGTCCGACCAGACGGAATTGCGCGATCCGGAAAACGGCCGGAACACCGGCATGAGCCAGTTCCTTGATGAAAAATCCTTCCGTCCCGGCCTTGGCGCTTATCGCCGCGACTAGCATGGCAAAGACGCGATGTCCTATATGAAGATCCAAACTCCTGCGGCCTTCGATCTTGAGCGTCTGTTGCGCCCGCGATCCATCGCAATCGTGGGCGCATCGCCTGATCCTGCCTCGGTCGGAGGGGGTGTCTTAGCCAATCTGGAACTCTTCGAATACCGGGGCGAACTCCATCTCGTCAGCCGGTCGCGTGACGAGATCAACGGTCGCCCCTGCGTGAAGGCGATCGGCGACCTGCCAAGAGGCGTCGACGTGGTGATCCTGATCGTGCCGCAGGCGGCGATCAGGGAGTCGATTATCGCCTGCATTGAGCGCGAAGTGGCGGGTGTCATCGTCTACTCGTCAGGTTTCGCCGAAGCCGGCGAGGAGGGGCGACAGCAGCAGGAAGAGCTTGCTGAGATCTGCCGCAAGGCTGGTATCGCCATGCTCGGCCCCAACTGCATGGGCTACACCAACTACGTCGATGGTATCCCGCTTACCTTCGAACCTGTCGACCTGCGCGGCGTGGGCGAGCGCCGCCGTGTAGCGATCGTCGCTCAAAGCGGCGCCACGGCGGCCAACATCCGTTTCGCCATGCATGCCCGCGCCATCGCCGTGTCCTATGTCATCGCCACTGGCAATGAAGCCGTGCTTGCTGCGGAAGACCTGATCGCCTGGTTGATAGAGGACAAGGACAATTCCGCTGTGGCGGTCTATGTCGAGCAGGTCAAGAATCCTCAGAAATTCCTGGCCGTGGCACGGCGAGCCAGACAGCTCGGCAAGCCGATCATCATGCTCCATCCGGGGTCAAGCGAGCGCGGCAAGGCCGCGGCACAATCCCATACAGGAGCGCTCGCCGGCGACCATGCGTCGATGCAGGCAGCCGTCCGCAACGAAGGCGTCGCTCTCGTTGATACCACGGACGAGCTTTTTGACGTGACCGCGATTCTGGTGCGCTACCCGTTGCCGCCAGTCGGGCAGGCAGGCATCGTGACCAATTCGGGCGCTATCCGCGGCCTCTGCTTCGACTTCTGTGAACGCGTGGGGCTGCCGATCGCGACGCTGTCAGAGGAGGTCCACGCCGAACTCACCGCGCAGGTGCCGCCTTACGTGCATGTCGACAATCCGTTCGACATCGGTACGACGGGCTTTTCGAATCCCGCCGTATTCGGCACGTCTGCGGCATCCATGCTGAAGGACCCGAATGTCGGCATTGTCTTGCTGTCGCATGCAGGCGGCTCACCGCCGATGCAGGTCAAGAAGGCGGATGCCATCCTGCCGGTTGCGGTGACGGCGACAAAGCCCGTCATCCTCAATATTATCGGCGACGACTATCCCCTTGATCCCACGTTCATGAAGGCGGTGCGCGACAGTGGCATCCCCTTCTTCCGTTCGCCGGAGCGCGCCATGCGCGCCATGGCCATCGTCATGAACCATGCCGCAGCGTTAGAAGCCACCAAGGACCGGGCAGCGGGAGGTGTCCACATTTCCGGTACGCCTGCGCCCGGCCTTGTGGTCGAGTATGAAGGCAAGCGCATTCTGTCCGAACTCGGCATCCACGTCCCGGAGGGGGCGCTGGCGAAAAATGTCGATGAGGCGGTCAAGATCGCTTTCGAGATCGGTTACCCCGTGGTGATGAAGGCGCAGGCCGCGGAACTTGCGCACAAGAGCGATGTTGGGGGTGTTGCCATCAATCTTGCCGATGAGGCGGAACTACGCGCCGCGCACGAGAAGATGTATGCCACCATAGGCACCCACAAGCCGGGCCTCAAGCTGGACGGGGTGTTGATCGAAGGAATGGAGCGGCCTGGGCTGGAAATGGTGGTGGGTGCCAAACGTGACCAATGGGGCCCGGCAGTGCTCGTCGGCCTCGGCGGTGTCTGGATCGAGGCGCTGGCGGATGCCCGGCTTTTACCCGCCGACATCAGCCGGGCGCGTGCCGTAGAGGAAATCCGCAAGCTGAAGGCGGCCAAGCTGCTCGGACCCTTCCGGGGCCAACCGGCCCGCGATGTGGAGGCGATCGCCGACGTGGTGGTGAAGCTCGGGGCGCTGATGCGATCAACGCCGGAGATCGTCGAAGTCGATATCAATCCACTGGTCGTCTACGGCGAGGGAGAGGGGGTTCTGGCTCTGGACGCGCTGTTCGTGGTGCAGTGAAGCCGGGAAAGCCTTGAAGGGCCTAAGACCCGCGCCTGCTGATCGGCATTTCGCAAGTCGTCTGTCACGAGGGAGGAAACCGTGGTGCAGCCTCAAAGTTATGGCGAGCTGAAACTCTTCGTTGATGGCGAGTGGCTCGGGTCTCAACGCCGTGTTACCGAGGACGTCATCAACCCGGCGACTGGAGAGGCGATCGGCAGCCTGCCCCATGCGACAGTCGAAGATCTGGATCGCGCCGTCGCCGCCGCCTCGCGCGCCTTCAGGACATGGCGCACCATCACGGCATACGACCGCGCCAAGATTATCCGCAAGGCGGCCGACATTCTCCGCGAGCGTGCCGAAGCCATCGGGCCGCGCATGACGCTGGACCAGGGCAAGCCGATTGGCGAGGCGATTGCGGAAGTTCATATCTCCGCCGACATCCTGGACTGGACCGCAGACGAGGGCCGCCGCACCTATGGCCGCGTGATCCCATCCCGCCTGCCGGGGGCGCGCTGGTTCGTCACCAAGGAGCCGGTCGGCCCGGTCGCCGGTTTCACGCCGTGGAACTTCCCCGGCGTCATCCCGGCGCGCAAGATCTCGGCGGCTCTCGCAGCCGGCTGCACAATGGTCATCAAACCCTCCGAAGAGACGCCGTCGGCCGTTCTGGAAATCGCCCGTGCGCTGCAGGATGCGGGGCTGCCGGACGGCGTCTTGAACGTGGTGCACGGTAAGCCGGCTGCAGTCTCCGAACAACTGATTGGTTCCGATGGCATCCGCAAGATCACCTTTACCGGCTCCACCAATGTCGGAAAGCAGCTTGCGGCGCTTGCTGCCCAGGCGGGAGTGAAGCGCACCACGATGGAGCTCGGCGGTCATGCGCCGGTCCTGATCTTCGAGGATGCCGATATTGATCAGGCCATCCAGGTCATGGTGCATGCAAAATATCGAAACGCCGGGCAGGTCTGCATTTCGCCGACGCGGTTCTACGTGCATGAGAGCGTTCATGACAGGTTCGTCGACGGTTTTGCGAAGGCGGCCGCGGTGCTAAAGGTCGGCGACGGCCTCGATCCGCACACGCAGATGGGACCGCTGGCCAACAGCCGCCGTGTTCCGGCTATGGAACGCATGATCGCCGACGCGGTCGAACGCGGTGCCAAGGTCAAGGCAGGCGGCGAGCGCGGCAGCAATCGGGGCTATTTCTTCCAGCCGACGGTTCTTGCGGACGTGCCCTCCGGTGCCATCATCATGAACGAGGAACCGTTCGGCCCGGTTGCCGTGACCGCCCGCTTCTCCTCATTCGACGAGGTTATCGAGCAGGCCAATCGCCTGCCTTACGGCCTTGCCTCCTACGCCTTCACGCAGTCCGCGAAGACGGCTGCCATGGTCAGCGATGCGTTAGAGGCCGGTATGGTCGGCATCAACAATAACGCGATATCCATGACGGAGACTCCGTTTGGCGGCGTAAAGCAGAGCGGCTACGGCTCGGAGGGCGGCTCGGAGGGTATGGAAGCCTATCTTGTCACCAAGTTCACCAGCCAGTCGTAAGGAGCGGCCATGGCTATCGAAGCAAGCGATATCGGCGGTGAGAACGTCAAGGTCGAATTCGAGGACGGGATCGCCTGGGTAAAACTGAATCGTCCGGAAAAACGCAACGCCATGAGCGTCGGCCTGGCGCAAGACATGATCCGTGTGCTCGACGAACTGGAGGTCGACGATCGCGCCGGCGTCATCATCCTGACCGGTGAGGGGGAGGCCTTTTCGGCCGGCATGGACCTCAAGGATTTCTTCCGCGCCACTGACGGTGTCTCTGACGTGCGACGCATGCGTGCCTACCGCTCCACGCGCGCATGGCAATGGCGGTTGCTGATGCACTACGCCAAGCCGACGATCGCCGTGGTCAACGGTTGGTGCTTTGGCGGCGCATTTACGCCGCTGATCTGCTGCGATCTCGCGATCGCATCGGAAGACGCCGTCTTCGGCCTTTCGGAGATCAACTGGGGCGTCATTCCCGGCGGCGTCGTTTCCAAGGCGATTTCAACGCTGATGAACGACCGCAAGGCCATGTACTATGTCATGACTGGTGAAAAGTTCGACGGCAAGGTTGCCGAACAGCTTGGGCTGGTGAACGAGGCCGTTCCGGCCGACAAACTCCGCGAACGTACCGTGGAGATCGCTCGCGTCCTGCTCGCGAAGAACCCGACCGTGCTTCGCCAGGCTCGCATGGCGTACAAGTATGTGCGCGAGATGACGTGGGAGGAATCGGCCGAGTACCTTACCGCAAAGGCGGATCAGACAACCTTCGTTGATCCGGAACGGGGCCGGGAAAAGGGGCTGTCCCAGTTCCTTGATGCGAAGACCTATCGTCCGGGACATGGGGTCTACAAGCGGGAGGAGTGAGGCTTCGCCATAACATGACGACGAAGCGCGACCGCTCCTCTAACTCCTGCGTCGTGGGGTTCCACGCCGCCGAGATAGCCGACGAGAGCTCACCATGGACCTAGATTATTCGGACGAGCAGCTTCTCCTGAAGGAAAGCGCCTACCGTTTCCTGAAGGAACGCTACGACTTCGACAAGCGGTCAACACTCGTTGCCTCGAATGACGGGATCGGCGCGGCGATCTGGTCTGAGATGGCCGGTCTCGGCTGGCTGGCGCTTCCGTTCTCCGAAGAGAATGGTGGCCTCGGCGGGAGCGCGGTAGAAATCTCGCTGATCATGGAAGCGCTCGGCCGGGTGCTGATGGCGGAACCCTATATCGCCTCCGTCATCCTCGCCGGCAGTCTCGTCGAAAAACTTGGCACCAAAGAGCAGAAGGCCGAAATCCTGGGTGGCCTGATCTCAGGCGCCTCGCGCCCGGCTCTGGCGCATGCCGAACGACAGACCGGACCCGACCTCGCCAACATTTCCGCCATCGCCTTGAAGACAGACGAGGGCTACGCTCTAACCGGCGAAAAGTCGCTGGTGCCGGGCGGCGCGGACGCGGACATCTTCCTCGTCTCGGCAAAGCTCGACGGTAATATCCGCCTCTTCGCGGTGCCAGTGAATGCTGCGGGCGTCAATCGGACGACCGTAAAGCTCGTCGATGGTGCTCGTGCCTGCGACCTCTCTTTACAGGACGTCTCCATCCTGGCCTCCGCGCTGCTCGATGGTCGCGATACGCTCGGCGAAATAGAAGCGGCGCAAGACCGCGCCAATGCAGCGCTCGCCTCGGAAGCGGTCGGCATCATGGATGCGCTGATGGATGCGACCGTTTCCTACACAAAGGAGCGCGTGCAGTTCGGCAAGCCACTCGCTGCCTTCCAGGCGCTGCAGCACCGCATGGCCGAGATGGCGGTGAAATGTCAGGAGGCTCGCGCCTCGGCCCTTCTCGCCACGCTTTCTGCCGACGCGCCGCAGGCGGTGCGGATCCGGGGTGTCTCCGGCGCCCGCGCCAAGATCGGCAGGGTCTCCCGGTCCGTCGCGCAAGAGGCGATCCAGCTTCACGGCGCCATGGGCTTTTCCGAGGAGATGCCGATCGGCGCCTGGTTCCGCCGTCTCTACGCGATCGAAAACACGTTCGGCACGACCGCCGACCATCTGAAACGCTACGGCGACATCATCCTTGATAGCCAGGTTGTGGCCGGCACCCTGCTGCGGGAGCCGGCTGCACACCAGTCAACCGCCGGAGAAGGCATGAATCTCCGGATGACGGAAGCCGAGGTTCGTTTCCGCGACGAGGTGCGGGCTTTCCTCGATGCCCATTTGGACGAGGACCTGAAGCGGGCCGAGCGCCTGAACCCGAGCTTCCTCGCCGACCCCGTGATTGGCCTGAAATGGCAGGCGAAGCTCAATGAAAGGGGATGGGTGGCGCCCTCCTGGCCGAAACAATATGGCGGCACCGGCTGGACGCTTACCGAGCGCTACATTTTCGACCAGGAATGCGAACGGGCCGGCGAACCGCATTTCCGTGGCGCCTCGATAAAGATGATCGCCCCTGTGCTCATGCGCTACGGTACGGAGGAGCAGAAGTCCTTCTACCTGCCGCGCGTCCTGAACGGCGAGGATCTCTGGGCGCAAGGTTACTCCGAGCCGGGCTCCGGTTCCGACCTGGCTTCGCTGACGACCAAGGCGGTGCTGGAGGGTGATTACTATGTCGTCAACGGCTCGAAGATCTGGTCGACCCTTGCCCATCACGCCAACCGCATGTTCGCCCTGGTCCGGACCGCCGATACGGGGAAGAAGCAGGAAGGCATCACCTTCGTCCTGATCGACCTCAGGTCGCCGGGCGTCACGATCCGGCCGATCCGCTCGATCTGCGGCACGCATGAATTCAACCAGGTCTTCTTCGACGACGTGCGGGTGCCGGTGTCCGACCGCATCGGCGGTGAGGGCGAGGGCTGGGAGATCGCCAAATACCTGCTCGAATTCGAACGCGGCGGCGCCTTTGCTGGCGGCGCGCTGCGCGCCATGCTGACGCGGCTCCACCGCCTCGCCTTCCAAGTGCTGCCGGACGGCCGGAAGATGATCGACGACCCGGTGTTCATGGCCCGCTTCGCCGAGATCGCCACCGATGTCGATGCGAGCGACATGCTGGAACTCGCCGTCATGTCCAAGGTGCAGTCCGGCAATAATCCGGGCTCGGTGCAGTCCTCGACGATGAAAATCGAGCGCAGCCGCATCCGACAGTCTATCGCCGAACTGGCGGCCTCAATCCTTGGGCCGGACGCCTTGCGCTGGCAAGAACATCGGTCGCTGCATGAATTGCCGCAATCAAGCGAGGTCGACGAGGAGCGGAAGGTGGCTGCCGCTGTCTATTTCAATTCCCGCTCCCAGAGCATTCTCGGCGGCAGCAACGAAATCCAGCTCGAGATCATTGCCCGGACCCTGCTTCGCTAACCGTCAGTGCACCTGACCCAGCTTGCCGGGGTTCATGATGCCCTTGGGGTCGATCGCTGCCTTGATCGCATTCATCATGTCGACGGCGTCACCGTGCTCGCGACGCAGATATTTCAGCTTCGAAATGCCGATACCGTGCTCCCCGCTGAAGGTTCCCCCCATATCCATGGCGCGCTGGTAGAGCCGTTCGGCAAGCCGCTCGGCTTCCGCAAGCTCTTCCGGGATTTCCGGCTTGATCAGGTAGCCCACATGGAAATTGCCGTCGCCCACATGGCCGATGATCTTGCCCATGACAAAGGAGTTGTCGATGTCCTCTCGTGCGGCGAGAACCGCATCGGCGAGACGCGAGATCGGTACACAGACGTCGGTAGTATAGGCCTTGCAGCCGGGCCGGAGCGTCTGGTTGGAATAGATCGTCTCGTGGCGTGCCTTCCACAGCCGCTCCCGGTCCTCGGTGCGGGTGGACCACTGGAAGTCGGAGCCGCCGAGATTAGCGGCAAGTTCGGCTACCGTGTTGGACTGCTCTTCCACCCAGCGCGGGCTGCCGTGGAATTCCAGGAAGAGGGTAGGCGCCACGTTCAAGGTCAGGCCCGCATGGCGGTTGGCGGCTTCCACGGCCACCTCGTCGAGGAATTCGATACGGGCGACGGGAATGCCGCTCTGGATCGTCGCGACGACGGTTTCGACCGCGCCGCGCATGGTCTCGAAGCTGCAGACCGCGGATGCAATCGTCTCAGGGATGGGATGCAGCCTGACGGTCACCTCGGTGATGACGCCAAGCGTGCCTTCCGCCCCGACATAGAGCTTCGTCAGGTCGTAGCCCGTCGCGGATTTTTTCGTCCTTCGACCGGTGTTGATGATCTTGCCCTGCGGAGTGACCACCCGCAGCGCCAGCACGTTTTCCCGCATGGTGCCGTAGCGGACGGCGGTCGTGCCTGAAGCGCGGGTCGAGGCCATGCCGCCGAGTGAGGCATCGGCGCCCGGATCGATCGGGAAGAACAGGCCGGTGTCGCGGATATGGCCGTTCAGTTGCCTGCGGGTAACGCCCGCTTGGACCTGCGCATCGAAATCCTCGTGGTTGACCGCGACAATCTGGTTCATGCGGGTAAGGTCGAGCGAGATCCCGCCCTTCAGGGGGATCGTATGGCCTTCCATCGATGATCCAGCTGCGAACGGCGTGACCGGAATGCCCGCTTCGAAGCAGGCGGAGACGACGCGCGCTACCTCCTGCTCGATTTCTGCGTAGACCACCGCGCCCGGCAGCCGCGTCGGCTGCCGGGACATGTCGTGGCCGTGATGTTCGCGCACTGCCTCCGCAGTCGAGAGCCGATCGCCGAAATGCAGCTTGAGTGCGGCGAGCACTGAGCGGAGGTCGCTCATTTCTTTTCGCCTGTCAGCATGCGGTGGTAGCGCGACCGGGCGATTTCCTGCGTGGTGATGAATTCCAGGAGGACTGGCACGCCCTTTTCGGTCTGTTCGATGC
>JAEYTV010000234.1 GCA_023433855.1 Pseudomonadota bacterium
TTCGCCGGCGGTGTTCCGGAACTCGGCGGGACGACCTCGCTGCTGCTGCTGTGCGTCTTCGCGGTCGTGAACGTGTCGGTGCTGGTGCTTCGCAAGGACCGGGTTCCACACAGACATTTCCGCACACCCACCATCCTGCCCGTTCTGGGCGCAGTGACCTGCGTCTTTTTCGCCGGTCCCTGGACCGGGCGAGATCCAGTCCAGTACGCCATCGCCGCCGCTCTGATCGGAATGGGCGTGCTGTTGTGGTTCTGTACGGTGCAGATCATGCGCATGTCGGCTCAAAGAGCCTAGCTGCAGGCAGATGGCAAGCTCTGCCAGTGATTATTGCCGATCGGTGAGACGCGGCAAACCATGCCAAGATACAAAACATAATGTATTGCAACCCAGCTTCCATGAAACGTGGCCTATGATAGTCCGCAGACCGCGTTGGAACTTAACACATTGAACAGCAATGCTATGAACACGAACTCCGTTGACTCCGCCTGTCAACAAATAGACGTGGCGTGGCGAACGTTCGCCACCTCGGGCGCAGGCGATAGCGGATCTAGGGACATCTTCTATGCCGGTTATCTGGCGGGCCTGAATGCAGCTTCGGCTCGACTTGAGCAGGCGGGTACCGAAGACAGCGACACCACGCCGACCCGCCTCGATCAGTACGGTTAGGTGGTTGGCTTGGCGGCAATCAGGAGCCGGCCTTCGGCGGTCATGCGCGGCACGACATCGAGATAGTCGTGAATCCTCGAGTGTCTCGTCTGCAGCGCGTGAGTGTGGGTCGCCGTGATAACCATGACGTCGGAACCTGCAGCTTCCCCGGCGCGGATCCCGGCCATTACATCCTCGAAGACGAGCACATCCGAGGGATCGGCGCCCAGGCGTTCAGCGCCCAGGAGGTATCCCTGCGGGTCGGGCTTGCCTATGGTGACGTCCTCTGCCGTCACCATGTAGCGAGGCACCGGGATACCCGCTGCACCGAGGCGCCGCTTTGCAAGCTCTATCGGAGAAGAGGTCACGATACCCCAACGCCCCGGCGGCAACGCCGAGAGAAACTCGACTGCGCCCGCAATCGGCACCACGCCCTCCACATCCTCGATTTCGCCACGCAGGATGATATCGGCCTCCACTTGCGGGTCGATACCGGGAAGGTTCAGAGACGTGATCGTATCGATGCCACGTTTGCCGTGCATGGTGGGCAGAAATGCATCGACGTCCAGCCCCTGCCCCGCCGCCCAGCGCCCCCAAACCCGTTCGGCGGCCGCAATGGAATTGAGAATGGTACCGTCCATGTCGAAGAGAAAGGCGGCGTAGTCCCTGTCGGGGAGTACGATATTTCCAATTGCTGGTTCGGACAACGAGAACTCCTTTATGCAGGCTCCGGATGCGGCCCGAGGACGGGTTCACCTTGGCACTAGCGCGAAGCGCCGGTAGACGCAAACAGAGAAGACCTTCCGGAAGGAGGCTCCGTGATCTGTTTTACCAGCGACACGCATTTCGGCGATCCGCGCGTTCTTCGCATCGACCGCCGCCCCTATGCCAACATGGCCGAACATGACGAGGCATTGATCGACAACTGGAATGCCGTCGTCGCGCCCGGCGACGAGGTCTGGCACCTCGGCGACTTCATGAGCCTCAAGGCCGGATCACCTGGGGCGCTTCTCTCCAGGCTCAACGGTACCAAGCACCTGATCATCGGCAACAATGACCCTGCCGGCGTGGTGGCCGACGCCGGATGGGCAAGCCGCCAGCATTATGCCGAGCTCGCATTCGGCGACCAGATCCTCATTCTCTGCCACTACCCGTTCCGAACGTGGAACAAGATGGGCAAGGGGTCGATCAATCTCCATGGCCATTCTCACGGCCGCCTCAAACCCGTGGCGCGCCAGTTCGATGTCGGCATCGACGCCCGAAGTCTCCGCCCGGTGACACTCGATAAGCTGTCTTCGAAACGCGGCGGATCCTTCCCATAAAATGACTGCTCCTTGCGGAACAACCAAGCGCGCGGCGAGTTACGTCCCAACGGCGCCGCCCTCTTGCTTGCGCAAGCGAACTGGCGTGCCTTTCTCCAAGGAGGGATGACGATGGACGACAAGAGCAATCCGCGCGCACCCGGAAACATGCCGGAGGGCAGTGGCGACCGGACCTTGACCAACCGCCAGGGACATCCGATCACGAACAATCAGTCGCAACGCACCGTCGGCAGCCGCGGGCCGGCCACGCTGGAGAACTATCAATTCCTCGAAAAGATCACCCACTTCGACCGGGAGCGGATTCCCGAGCGCGTCGTACATGCACGCGGCTTCGTCTGTTATGGCGAGTTCGAAGCTACCGGCAAGATCGGCGACGAGCCAGCTTCGAAGTACACGCGTGCAAAACTCTTCCAGACCCCTGGAAAGAAGACGCCGCTGGCAATCCGTTTCTCGACCGTGATTGGGGGCCGCGACTCGTCAGAAGTGGCGCGGGATCCTCGTGGCTTTGCCGTCAAGTTCTATACCGAGGAGGGCAACTGGGATCTTGTCGGCAACAACCTGGCGATCTTCTTCATTCGGGATGCCATAAAGTTTCCCGACGTTATCCACTCCCTGAAGCCTGATCCGGTGACCTTCCGGCAGGAACCGAACCGCATCTTCGACTTCATGAGCCAGACGCCAGAATCGATGCACATGCTGACGCATCTGTTCTCGCCGCGCGGCATTCCAGCCAGCTACCGGCACATGGAAGGCTTTGGCGTCAACACCTACAAAATGGTCAATGCCGAGGGAGATACCGTACTGGTCAAGTACCACTTCCATCCCCGCTGCGGCATAGCAACCCTCACGGCGGAGGAAGCAGCCAAGGTCCAAGGGCAGGATTTCGGCTCGGCGTCAAAGGACCTGTTCACCGCCATCGAGCGCGGCGAGTATCCGCAATGGGATATGTATGTGCAGATCATGGAAGACCACGATCATCCCGAACTCGACTGGGATCCGCTGGACGACACCAAGATCTGGCCGGAAAAGGACTTCCCGCTCCACCATATCGGCACGATGACGCTCAATCGCAACGTCGAGGACTTCTTCAACGAGAACGAGCAGATCGCCATGGGCACCGGGGTGCTTGTGGACGGCCTGGACTTCTCCGACGACAAGATGCTGGTCGGGCGGACATTCTCCTATTCCGACACCCAGCGATACCGGGTTGGCACCAACTACCTGCAGCTTCCGGTGAACCAGGCAAAGAACGCGAAGGTGTCCACCAATCTGAGCGGCGGGCAGATGTCATTTAGGAGAGACATGGCGCCAGGCCAGAACCCGCATGTCAACTTCGAACCATCGATCCACAACGGGCTTCACGAAGCCCAGAGGGAGGAGCCCAGCAACTCCCCGGAGATCCGTGGTCGGCTGACCCGCAGCGTGATCGATCGGCGCAACGACTACATCCATGCCCGCGGCCGTTATTGCACGATGATGGACTGGGAGCGCGACGACCTCGTCTTCAACATGGGTGACTTGCTCGGCCAGTGCGAACGGGATGTGCAGGAACGTATGGTGTGGCACTTCTTCATGGTCCACGACGACTATGGTCGACGGGTCGCCGAAAAGCTCGGGATGACCGTCGAAGACGTGAAGCACCTGCAGCCGCTTCCCAAGCAGGTGCTGACCGACGAAGATCAGCGACGCCTGCAAAATCTTGGCAACAATGGCGACCGGATCGATCCGACGGTCTGGGGCCAGTGGACGAGTTCGGTGAAGAACTATCGGGCAACGGCCGAGGAGGTTCTCGGCGGCAAGCTACCAGGCCCGGGAATGACCCAGAGCCAGGCAGCGGAATAGCTGTCATACCAGGACCTGCCCGGCACGCGCCGGGGAGGTCCTCCTTCGGTCCCCCACCCGGCGGCGTAGGCGCCGACTGCGCCG
>JAEYTV010000262.1 GCA_023433855.1 Pseudomonadota bacterium
TTGCCACCTTCGCCGAGGCCGTCGCCGAGGGGCGTGGGCGCGCCCAGGCCGATAGCCTGAAGAAGACGAAGTCCGAGCTTGTCGCCCGTCGAATGGGCAGCAACGGCAAGACTGAAACCATCCCGGCCACCGGCCTGAAGGTGGGCGACATCGTTCTGGTCTCTGCCGGAGAGCTGATTCCCGGCGACGGCGAGGTCATCGAGGGTATCGCCTCGGTCAACGAGAGCGCCATCACGGGCGAATCCGCGCCCGTCATCCGCGAGTCCGGTGGCGACCGTTCGGCGGTGACCGGCGGCACGCAGGTGCTCTCCGACGAAATCAAGGTGAAGATCACCGTTCAGCCCGGCTCTTCCTTCGTCGATCGCATCATCGCCCTGATCGAGGGCGCCCAGAGGCAGAAGACGCCGAACGAGATCGCGCTGTCGATCCTGCTTTCGGGCCTGACACTGATCTTCTTGCTCGTCTGCGTCGCGATATGGGGGCTTGCCGGCTATTCCGGCACGGCGCTCTCGGTCACGGTCCTGGCCGCGCTTCTCGTTACGCTGATTCCGACGACGATCGGCGGCCTGCTCTCGGCCATCGGCATCGCCGGCATGGACCGCCTGGTGCGCTTCAACGTGATCGCCACGTCGGGCCGCGCGGTCGAGGCCGCCGGCGACGTCGACACGCTGCTCCTCGACAAGACCGGCACCATTACATTCGGCAACCGGATGGCGAGCGACTTTCTGCCAGCGCCCGGTGTGACGCCTGCCGAACTTGCCGAGGCCGCTCTCATAGCCTCGCTGTCAGACGAAACACCCGAAGGACGCTCAGTCGTGGCGCTTGCCACGGGTGAGTTCGGCATTCCCATGCCGAAGGCCGAGTTCGATGTCGTCATCGGCTTCACCGCCCAAACGCGTCTCTCCGGCGTCGACATCGGCCACCGCCGGCTGCGCAAGGGCGCTGTCGACGCGGTGCTGAAATTCGCGGGGCTCACCAAACAGGATGCCCCGGCCGAATTCTACCAGGCGGTGGATCAGGTCGCGCGCACCGGAGGCACGCCGCTTGGCGTTGCCGACGGAGAACGGCTGCTTGGAGTCATCCATCTGAAGGACGTCGTAAAGCCTGCGATCAAGGAACGTTTCGCGGCCCTGCGCGCCATGGGCATCCGCACGGTCATGGTAACCGGCGACAACCCGGTGACGGCAGCAGCGATCGCCTCGGAAGCCGGTGTCGACGACTTTCTCGCTCAGGCGACTCCTGAGGACAAGCTCGCCTACATTCGGCGCGAGCAGCAGGGCGGTCGGCTGATCGCCATGTGCGGCGACGGCACCAACGACGCCCCGGCACTTGCTCAGGCGGACGTCGGCGTGGCAATGCAAACCGGCACCCAGGCCGCCCGCGAAGCGGCGAACATGGTCGACCTCGATTCCAGTCCGACGAAACTCATCGAGATCATCGAGATCGGCAAGCAGCTCCTGATGACCCGCGGATCGCTGACGACCTTCTCGATCGCCAACGACGTGGCCAAATACTTCGCGATCATCCCGGCACTGTTCGTGGCGACGTACCCGGCGCTCGAAGCGCTCGATATCATGGGCCTTGCGTCACCCCATTCGGCGATACTGTCTGCGGTGATCTTCAATGCGCTGATCATCGTGGCGCTGATCCCGCTGGCTCTGAAAGGCGTGTCTTACCGTCCCTCAGGTGCCGCTGCGCTGCTGCGCCGCAACCTGCTGGTCTACGGCCTCGGCGGGCTCGTGCTCCCCTTCGCCGGCATCAAGGCTATAGATCTTGCCGTCAGTGCTCTCCATCTGGTGTAACCATGCTCAACCATATCAGACCCGCGCTTACCCTCGTCGTCGCCCTGACCGCGCTTACCGGCCTCGCCTATCCCTTGGCGATCAACGGTATTGCCCAGGCGGTTATGCCCGCCCAGGCCAATGGCAGCCTGATCGAACACGACGGTGAGGTCATCGGTTCGACCCTGATCGGCCAGAAATTCACCTCGGATCGCTATTTCTGGCCACGCCCCTCGGCAACCGGCCCGGATCCCTACAATGCGGCCGCCTCGTCCGGTTCGAACCTCGGCACGACCTCGGCCAAGCTGAAGGATCGTATCATTGCCGATGTCGCGCGGCTGACAGGAACCGGTATTGCAGCACCCCTTCCGGGCGATGCAGTGACCGCCTCCGGCTCCGGTCTGGACCCGCATATCTCGCGCGCCTTTGCGGAAGCGCAGGTCGCTCGCGTCGCCAAGGCGCGCGCAATGGAACCCGCCGCCGTCGCGGCGCTCGTCGCGCTGCGAACCGAAAAGCCTGTGTTTGGCGTTATCGGCGAAGCAAGGGTGAACGTGCTAGAGTTGAACCTGGCCCTCGACGCCCTGAAGATGTGAGGCTGAATGGCGGTTGATGAGCGCAGGGACGCGCGGCGTCCCGATCCCGATGCCCTGCTTGCCCTGGCAGCGAAGGACCGCCGGGGCAAACTGACTGTTTTCCTCGGAGCGGCGCCCGGCGTCGGCAAGACCTTTGCCATGCTGTCGCGGGCAAAGCGCATGAAGGCTGACGGCGTGGATGTGGTTGTCGGCCTGGTCGAGACGCATGGTCGCAGCGAGACCGCTGCCCTGCTCGACGGGCTGGAAGTCTTGCCCCGCAGGCGAGTGGCCCATCGGGGACGAATGCTTGAGGAGTTCGATCTCGACGCGGCGCTGGAACGGCGCCCGCGCATCGTCATCGTTGATGAACTCGCTCACTCCAACCCCGATGACAGCCGAC
The DNA here is from genome assembly GCA_023433855.1 of Pseudomonadota bacterium. Lineage (GTDB taxonomy): Bacteria > Pseudomonadota > Alphaproteobacteria > Rhizobiales > Rhizobiaceae > Neorhizobium. The sequence continues at coordinate 2,754 of JAEYTV010000262.1, forward strand.
ATCCGAAGCGATACCAGGACATCGAAGAGTTGCTGGGCGCCGGTATCGATGTCTGGACGGCGCTCAATATCCAGCATCTTGAAAGCCTGGCTGATCTCGTCGCGCAGATCACCGGCGTCACGGTGCGCGAGCGCGTGCCTGATGTCGTGCTCAAACGCGCAGACGAGGTGCTGCTCGTCGACCTTGCACCCTCCGAGCTGATCGAGCGGCTGAACGAGGGTAAGGTCTACCTGCCGGAAAGCGCTAGCCGGGCCGTCGATCGCTTCTTCCGCCTCGGCAATCTGACGGCGCTACGCGAGCTCGCACTTCGCCGAACCGCCGATCGTGTCGACGATCAGATGGTGGACTATCTTAAGCAGAACGCGATCGATGGCCCTTGGGCAACTGGCGAGCGGCTGCTGGTCTGTGTCGGCTCCGATCCGCTGTCGGACAAGGTCGTCCGCGTCGCGAGCCGTCTGGCTTCCGGTCTCAATGCGCCTTGGCTTGTCGTCTCGATCGAGCGGGCGGACCGGGAAGTCGAGACGCCGGAACGCCTGCAACGGATAGAAGCGCTCTTTCGTCTGGCCGAGCAGCTTGGTGCCGAAACTCGGCGGGTCATCGGCGACGACTTCGTCCATGAGATCCTGAAGCTCGCGCGGCGAGAGCATGCAACCCAGATCGTCATCGGCACACGCAAGCGCAGCCGCTGGCAAAGGCTGATCACCCGCTCATTGCCGGATGCCCTGGCGGGCAAGGCTTCGGGGCTCGGCGTGTATATCGTAACGCCGGACAAAGGGGCAGCCGAGCGCGCGCGCCCGCCCCTGAGCCTACCCAGAGCCCCTGCGCTTCGCCAATCAGCGGGCTGGGCATTCGGTTTCGTCACCGTGACCGCGCTCTTGGGAAAGGGGATTGATTCTCTAATCGAACTGCCGAACATATCGTTCCTCTTCCTGCTCGCCGTGCTCGGGGCATCCGTTGCCGGCGGCTACACGGCAGCATTTCTGGCCGCACTCCTTTCGGCGCTCGCCTATAACTTCTTCTTCATCGACCCCCGCCACACCCTCACCATCGCAGCCCCGCACGAAGTCTTTGCGGTCCTCGTCTTCCTGGCGGTGGCGATCATCGCCGGGGGCCTCGCCTCGCGTATCCGCGAGCAGGCGGAGGTGGCAAGGATAAGGGCGAACGCGCTGCAATCGCTCTATGACTTCTCGCGCAAGCTGGCCAGCACGGCCAAGGGCCATGATGCGGTCTGGCTCGCGGTTTCGCAGCTCCACGCGAGCCTCAAGCGAAACGTCGCACTGCTGCTACCCCGCGAGGGCGACCTTATCGTCGCCGCGGCCTGGCCCCCAGACACGGAACTTGATGTCACCGACCTGACCGCCGCCCGTTGGAGCCATGACAAGCGAGAACCGGCAGGCTACGGCACGGGCACGCTCCCGAACAGCCGTTTCGAATTCCGGCCGTTGCTTGGGCCGCACGGCATCGTCGGCGTCTGCGGCATCGCCCATGCCGGGGCCAGGCTCGACCTCAATGCCGAGCGTTCGCTGACCGCCATCCTCGACCAGACGGCCATCGCCCTGGACAGGGCACGGCTGGCCGAAGAAACCGTGGAACAGGCTGCAAGGCTCGAGGGTGAGCGTTACCGCGAGGCCCTTCTGTCCTCCATCTCGCATGATCTTCGTACACCGCTGGCAACGATTACGGGGGCGGTCACCGGGCTTCGCCAATTCGGGGAGCGCATGACCCCGGAGAACCGGGACGACCTTCTGCAGTCTATCGAGGAGGAAAGTAACCGCATGAGCCGCTTCGTCGCAAACCTCCTCGACATGACTCGTATCGAAGCCGGCACGCTGCAACCGAAGCGGGACTGGGTGGATGTCGCCGACGTCGTGCAGTCCGCCGTCGAACGGACACGCAAGCATGCGCCCGGTCAGGTAATCGAGACCGGCATCGCCTCCGACCTGCCGCTCATCCGCGGCGACAGCGTGCTCTTGGGTCAGGTGCTGTTCAACCTGCTCGACAACGCCGTGAAATTTGGTTCCAAAGAGCCGGTCCACGTTTATGCCCGGCGCGACGGGAAGGACGTGATGATCTCGGTCACCGATATGGGCAAGGGCATTCCACCTGAGGATCTGGACCGCATCTTCGAGAAATTTTATCGCAGGGGAAAGCCGGACGGGCGTTTTCCGGGTACTGGCCTCGGCCTTTCGATTGCCCGCGGTTTCGTCGAAGCCATGGGCGGGCGGATCCATGCCGAAAGCCCGGCACTTAAGAAACGCGGGACGCGAATTGTGATGCGGTTTCCGGGAAACGACGAAGCAAGGGGCGATGCCTGATGACCCAGTCCCGTATCCTCGTCGTCGACGACGAGCCGCAGATCCGACGCTTTCTCAAACCGTCCCTGGCAGCCGCCGGCTACGAGGTGGTCGAGGCCGCAACTGGCCGGGAGGCCCTCAAGGCCGTCGCCACCCGGGCGCCTGATCTCGTCATCCTCGATCTGGGTCTGCCTGACATGGACGGGAAGCAGGTGATATCGAGCCTCCGCGGCTGGTCGGATATCCCGATCGTCATCCTCTCGGCACGCGAGCGCGAGAGCGAGAAGATCGCCGCCCTCGATCTCGGCGCCGATGATTACGTGGAGAAGCCCTTCGGTATCGGAGAACTCACCGCCCGCATCCGCACGGCTCTTCGCCATCGCGGCCGTCGCGATGCCATCCCGACCGTTATGGAGGTCGATGGCTTGACGATCGATCCGGTCAAGCGGCTGGTCATGCGCAACGGCAGTGCGGTTCATCTTACGCCCAAGGAGTACGACCTGCTCCTGCTGCTTGGCCGTCATGCAGGTCGGGTCGTCACCCACCGCACGCTCTTGACGACCGTCTGGGGACCCGCGCACAGCGACGACTTGCATTACCTGCGAGTATTCATCGGCCAACTCCGACAGAAGATCGAGCGCGACCCAACACAGCCACGCATAGTACGCACGGAGCCGGGCGTGGGATACCGCATGGCGGAGCAGGAGTGAGCGCGGCGCAGCCTGGTCGATGAGGTCTTCGGGCCGGAGGTGTGAACATGCGGGCAGGCGGGCCGCCTTGCGGCAGGACGAAAGCCTTCGAGTGACGGGAACGGGACAGCACCTCCGTGTGATCGTGGACAGGTCAGCTTCGCGGAAAACGATCGCCCGACCATGGCCTGCCCGCTCGCGGCAACGTGGCCGTGTGCTCCCATAAGGAGGCCCTTGAAGAGGGGTAATGCCATCCCTAACTGATGTTTAGCCGGGTCTCTTGGGAACGGTACGTCACAACGACCATAGGTGAGTGGCAAAATGGAACAGATACAAAGGACATTTCGTGACCTCAGCGTTGACGAACGCGAGGAAATCTTCGTGGACATCGCGCAAGCACTCGAGGGCACCGCACAGGAAGCTTTCGTCGAAGGCAACCGCCAGTTTGCGGCCTTGTCCAGCAGCATGGCCGAAGCGATCCGCATCAACGCTGATGAACTGGCCCGCGATGATCTGGACGCTGCCGAGCGGATGCTCCAGCAGGCAGCTGCAATGATTTCGCATTTCAATGCCGCCCATCCCTATCGCATGGTCAGCACGGCGATCCATTAGGATCTGCGTCGGTTCCGAGTGGCTCGGCTGCGTCCCAACCGAGGCACGTTCCTGAAGCGTTCGGATTGCAGCTAGCTTTTTAGGTCGCCGGTCGGAACATGTGGCGTCTTGTTCCAGAAAAATGGATTGGAGCGCAGTTCGAACGCCGCCCGCCATGCGGCCGTCGAGGTCATCAGCCAGTAGAGCGGTACGCCGAGCCACTTCCACCCGACAAGACGCTTTTCGTGATTGATCATCGCGCCTTTGCCAAGGCCGATGAAAATAAGGTAGCTTCCCAGGATGTTGATGCCGTCGACGATGAAGAGCAGCAGCGTGGGAAGGGAGACGTCCGCGGTAGGCACGTCGAGCATTGAATGGACACTCAGCCCGAGGAATAGGATGATCAGCGGGTGCAGCAGCGAAGAGACCAGCATGCCGCCGATCAGCAGTTGAAAGAAACAGAAGGCGGGTAGCCCGATCTCGCGGACGAGTGTGCCGGGCTTTCGCATCAGCACTAGCCATGTCTGCAGCCAGCCTTTGAACCAGCGGCTACGTTGTCCCATCCAGACCGACATCCTCGTCGGCGCATCCTCAAGCGTCTGTCGCGTCATGACGTCGGAGCGGTAGCCGAGCCGATAGAGCCGCAAGCCGAGATCTGCGTCCTCGGTGACGTTGAAGGGATCCCAACCGCCTGCAGCAATCAGCGCCTCGGTGCGGAAGTGCGGCCTTATGTAGCAAACGCACCATCATTCAAATAGCAGAAAAGCCCTGATTTTCCTACTCTCTAGACATGGGAACCATATCAAGAGCCACCGATTTCAGCCACACGGTCAACGGTCTTCTCCAGAAGAGAGCGGATCTGTTCAACGAAGCCGAGCGCATCCGTGACCGCCTGGCAGAGATCAAGAACGACATAGGCGCGGTAGACCGGACGCTAGGCGTACTCGGCTATGCTGGCGATCTGGACGCCGCCATGCCTCGCCAGAAGCGGGAAGTTATCTTCGGGCGTGGTGAGTTGTCGAAAGCTGTCATGGGCGAACTGCGCACCGCTACCGGGCCTTTGTCCAGCCGCGACATTGCGCGGGAGATCGTCGCCTTGCGTGGAGAGGATGCGCGGGACCGGAAGTACCTCGCGGACCTGACAAAGCGGGTGAGCAAGGCACTAGGGCAAATGCGGGAAGATGGGCACGTTAAGGGCGTGACCGATCTTCGTGGAAATATAGCGTGGGAACGACGGTAGCTCACTTGCCAGTTCGGGCGGACTTCTTCTGTTCCTCTATCTCAGCGATAGCCGACTCAAGCTTGTCATCAAGGTCGCCCAGCCCACGGTAAGCGTCCTTCCGGTCACGCAGAACTAAGATCACTACCACTCTCTCATTCAAGACGTGGTAGATAACCCGGTGGTCACCACCAGCCTTAACGCGGTAGAAGCACGGGTGCCCCTTGACCTTCTCGCATCCCCTTGGTCGCGGTTGCTTCCCAAGGGCCTCGGCAGCCTCAATAAAGCGAAGCTGTATACCTCGATCGAACTTCCTGATCTCCCGCCGCGCGGCGGGAGAAAACACAACGTCTAAACTGGACAAGAGCTTGTCCCCCTTCTGCTAGGGGAGTCAGTCGAACCCCAACTCCCTTTTGATGTCTTGCAACGGCGTTCCTCCTTCTTTCAAAAATTCCGCAAGCGCACTGTCTGCTTTCTTGGAGTCGTGAGACTCCTCGAAATCCGCAAGCATTTGCAGAAACTCCATGCTGACCATAGCCACTTGCTTGGAGTTCTTCCGGATTATGACCGGGCC
>JAEYTV010000295.1 GCA_023433855.1 Pseudomonadota bacterium
CCGCCGGGCCGGGGGAGGCTGAGGGGAATGACGCCAACAACTGAATCCAAACCCGTTCTGATGTTCGATTCTGGCATCGGCGGGCTGACGGTTCTTCGTGAAAGCCGCGTCCTGCTGCCGGAAAGAGGCTTTATCTACGTGGCGGACGACGCGGGGTTTCCCTACGGAGGGTGGGATGAGCCGGCACTCAGGTCGCGGATCATCGGGCTCTTCGAGACGCTGTTGTGCGACTACGATCCGGAGGTCTGTGTGATTGCCTGCAATACCGCTTTCACCCTTGCGGGGGCCGACCTGCGCGAACGTTTTCCCCAGATGACGTTCGTCGGCACGGTGCCCGCGATCAAGCCGGCCGCGGAACGCACCCGCTCCGGCCTCGTCTCCGTCCTTGCGACGCCCGGCACGGTGAAGCGCGCCTACACGCGTGATCTCATTCAGTCCTTCGCCACCCAGTGCCACGTACGACTGGTCGGGTCAGAAAATCTCGCCCGGATGGCGGAAGCCTATATCCGCGGCGAGGCGATCTCCGACGAAGCGGTGGCGGCTGAGATCGCTCCCTGTTTCGTCGACAAGGACGGCTGCAGGACCGATATCGTCGTGCTTGCCTGCACCCATTATCCCTTCATGGCGAACGTCTTTCGGCGGTTGGCGCCATGGCCCGTTGATTGGCTGGACCCGGCCGAAGCCATCGCACGGCAGGTCCGCCGCAAGGTACCGCTCATCGAAGGCGCGGAACATCCCGAAGATTATGATTTCGCGGTCTTTACATCCGGCAGTCCGGACTTCTCCACCCGGCGGCTGATGCAGGGATTTGGTCTGGCAATTGCCTGATCCGTCGGTCGGCTGTGGCTCTTGTGCCACGCGGACACGTGCGATGCAATTCGAGATTGTGTTGTCTTGCCAAACCTCGAGCTTTGTGTATGATGCTCGCCATCCGCATTTCTAATCTAACAGAGGAGGCGTGAGATGACATCGATTACCATGTTTGCACTCCACGCTGGCGGATCGCCCTTCCACATGCCGACATCCGCGATGTCGATGCCGGTGTATCGCCCGGGCGCGTAAGTCCCGGATCTTCAGCCGTTCAGCTCATCAAACCAGCGTGCCCGGTCGAGGGAATGACTGTTTGCAGTCGTTCATCGACAGCCGCACGTATTCAGCCATGAAAGGACCCGGTAGCATCGCTGCGCCGGGGCGGAAAGTCATGCGTCAATCGCAATCAGGGGTTGATGCCCCCCTCTCGGTTTTATTGCAGGACCTGTGCGACGAATATGGTGTCTGGAGAACCGGACGCGCCCTGATCGCCGCCGCCTGGGCACGTCATCGCTGCCGAAACGACATCGCCAATCTTTCCAACCGGATGAGACGTGATATCGGCTTTCCCGAACTTCCGGACGAACGCGAGCCGGGGAAGGTGAACTTCTGGGATCTGCGTCTTTGACGATAATCGCTGTCCGGCGGCTTTGCTGCCGGACAGAACAACTGCCCGGTCAGAACGGCTGCCAGATATGCAGATGACAGACATCTTCCGCCGGGTGACGGTCGCCGACCTGCCTCCGATCTCCGCCCTCTTTCCTTCGGCGAACGGTTCCCGTCGCTCCCCGATCTCCAAACGCCGGAAGAGGAGCGCCGCTATTCCAGTGAACATCTCTTCAAGACGTGCGAGATCTGGCCCGTCGACCGTGATCGGATACTCCCTGGGGGTAAGCGCCTTCGAGCCCGTCGGGTCGATCAGCTTTACGTCCTTCCCCAAGCACATCCTTCCCCAAGAACAGGGGCAGGGTATCGGTGCGAGGCTCCCCGAGATCGCCACGGCCGCGCATCCGCAACTTCATCTCTGGACCTTCCAGCGATTCCATCGGCACGGCGCTTCTACGGGAGCCGCGGCTTCGTGATGGTGAAGGGACCGACGGAAGCCGGAACGAGGAAAAGGAACCGGACGTGCTTTACGGTTGGAAATGCCCGCTCTGGCAGGGCTTGCCAAGGCGAACGAACAGTGGCTTGCTCGGTTCGTCCGGAGGAATCTCGAATGTCGCTTGAACACTGGCTCGCTTTTGTCGCCGCCTCGGCTCTGTTGCTGGCCATACCGGGTCCGACCATCCTGCTGGTCATCTCCTATGCTCTGAGCCACGGCCGGAAAGTCGCCAGTGCAACAGTCGCCGGTGTCGCGCTCGGTGACTTCACGGCGATGACTGCTTCCATGCTTGGTCTTGGGGCACTGCTGGCGACATCTGCAACATTGTTTACCGCGCTGAAGTGGATGGGAGCGGCCTATCTCATCTATCTCGGAATCAAGCTCTGGCGGTCGCCGGTTTCGGAGGACCGATCGGATGTCGAGGAAAACGAGCCCGAGGGGGCGGCGGAGAAGCCGTTCCGCATCTTCCTGCACACATATGCCGTGACCGCGTTGAACCCGAAGAGCATTGTCTTCTTCGTGGCCTTCCTGCCGCAGTTTCTCGATCTCGGTCAGCCGGTGTTCACGCAGATGGCGATTTTCGAAGTCACGTTTCTGACGCTCGCGACGCTGAATGCCGCCCTCTATGGCTTTCTCGCGGCACTGGCTCGAAACACAATTCGAAAGGCGACGGTCCGGAGAGCTGTCAATCGCACCGGAGGTTTGCTGATGATGGGGGCGGGTCTGCTGTCCGTGGGGTTCAAGCGAGCCGCCGCATAGGTGTGCTCCAGGGAGAAAAGCCGATGCTGACCGGGCGCTGCCACTGTGGCGAGACGACGTTCGAGATCGACGGCGAAGCACCTCAGGCGCTCACCCGGTGCACCTGCACATTCTGCTCGCGTCGCGGGGCGCTCTATGCTTACTACGAGCCCAGGCGGGTTCGGGTGACAGCGGATGCGACCAGCGACCGGATCTACCGCTGGCACACAAAACTGGTGGAACACCACTTCTGCGGCACCTGCGGCTGCGCCACCTATAGCGACAGTCCTGATTTCCAGCCGGACGGGAGTTGGGACCGCAAGACGCGGCGCTTCGGCGTAAATGCCAGGCTGTTCGATGATTTCGACGCTGAGGAGTGGCCGCATACCGTCATCGACGGGCGGAACCTCTGGTAGATACAAAGCCTGTGCATTTTCGCTCTTGCAGGGCGAAACGAATCCCGATCTCTGTTAAGGCTCCAGGTTCGTGGTGGCCCGTGTCACCGTGAAGAGACGGCGTGAGAGGGAAGTGCATTGCAGGTCGGGATCGATATGGGGACGGTGACCGGGGGTGCCCCGGCCAAGCTCGATATCGAGGAGCTGCTGGCCACCCGCCTGCTCGTACAGGGGAATTCCGGATCCGGGAAATCGCATCTGCTACGGCGTCTGCTGGAGCAGTCAGCCCCATGGGTGCAGCAGGTCGTGATCGATCCCGAAGGGGATTTTGTCACGCTTGCCGATCGCTTCGGCCATGTCGTGGTGGATGGCGAGCGCACAGAAGCCGAGCTTGCCGGCATCGCCAACCGCATCCGCAAGAATCGCGTGTCGTGCGTTCTGACCCTGGAGGGTCTCGATCTCGAGGAGCAGATGCGTGCGGCCGGCGCCTTCCTGAATGGCCTGTTCGACGCCGATCGCGAATTCTGGTATCCGGTTCTGGTGGTAGTCGACGAAGCACAGATGTTTGCGCCGTCTGTCGGGGGCGACGTGTCCGAGGACGCACGCAAGATGTCGCTCGGTGCGATGACCAATCTCATGTGTCGCGGCCGAAAGCGTGGCCTTGCCGGCGTCATCGCTACCCAGCGTCTGGCAAAGCTTGCCAAGAACGTGGCGGCGGAAGCCTCGAACTTCCTGATGGGGCGTACCTTCCTCGATATCGACATGGCGCGCGCCGCAGACTTGCTCGGCATGGACCGCCGTCAGGCAGAGATGTTCCGCGACCTCAAACGCGGCAATTTCGTTGCCCTTGGTCCGGCTCTGTCGCGTCGTCCGCTGCCGATCGTGATCGGGTCGGTCGAGACATCGGCGCGCTCGTCGAGCCCGAAGTTGATGCCGCTGCCAGACGCGCCGCAGGATGTCGAGGAACTGATTTTCACGCCTGATCCCGAGGAGTTTGCCCGACCACTTACCCTGAGGCGGGCCGCTCCCACGCCTCGTCCAACCACCGATATACTCGCCGAGCTTTCCAAGAGCGTGCCGAGCGCGAGCGTTGTTCCGCAGGAGAATCGTGCGAGCCAACCTGAGCTTTCGGTAGAAGAACGCGAAGAACGGCTTTCGGCGGTTCTTGCCGAAATCCTTGACGATCCTCAGTCCGGTTACCGGACAGATGCCGTGCTCTACCAGGATTTTCTGGTGCGCGCGCGCATGCGGCGTCTTCCTGGCCCGCCGCTGCCGTTGCCGGAATTTCGGCGCCGCGTGGCGATCGCTCGCTCCGGTGTGGATGCCGAAACGGCTGCAGGCGAGGCCTGGCGGATGGCGCTGTCCCTTTCGACCGGCGTTTCTGACGATCTGCAGGGAGTCTTTCTGATGCTGGCCAAGGCGGCGATCATCGGAGAGCCATGCCCTTCGGACGCCCGCATCGCCCGTGCCTACGGCACCCATTCCGCCCGCCGGGCACGCCGGCTCCTTGGTTACTTCGAGGAACAGAACCTGGTGGTCGTTCACGCGGATTTTTCCGGCAGGCGGATCGTGGCCTTCCCGGATCTGCAGGCTGAGACTGCGCCGGGCAATGCCGATGCTCCGGATGAGGGCGAGGTGAGGGCGGCTGCCGAATAGCTCTTCCGCCCGAGCGGGACGGAAGAGCTCGTTCAGGGCGTCAGGCTGTGCTTTGCTTGCGACGCGTCGCCCAAAGGGAGCCGAGGATGCCGGTGGCAAGGATCGCGACGGTCACGCCGAGCGAAACCGATGGCGGGATTTTCGCGATCCCCAGCAGGTCCGCCACGAAGATCTTGGAGCCGACGAAGATCAGGACCGCTGCCAAGGAGTATTTTAGATAGGCGAAACGGTGCATGAGGGCGGCCAGCGCAAAATAGAGCGCCCGAAGGCCGAGGATTGCAAAGATGTTTGAGGTGTAGACGAGAAACGGATCCGTGGTGATCGCAAAGATCGCCGGGATCGAATCGACGGCGAAAACGAGGTCGGCCAGTTCTACCATGACCAGCGCCAGGAAGAGCGGGGTCACGAAGTTCTTCATCTTGCCGCTGGTATCGGGTTCTCGAACGAAGAAGCGTTCCCCGCGCAAGTCCGACGTTACGGGCAGACGCCGGCGGAGGAACCTCAATACCGCATTGTCTTCGAACTGCTGCTCGCCATGGTCTGATGACACGAGCATCTTGATGCCCGTAAAGACTAGAAAGGCCGCGAACAGGTACAGAACCCAATGAAAGTTCTCGACGATGGCCGCACCGCCGGCAATCATGATGCCGCGCAGAACGATGACACCCAGGATGCCGTAGAGCAGGACCCTGTGCTGATATTTTCGAGGAATCGCGAAATAGGAGAAGATCATGGCGATGACGAAGATATTGTCCATCGCCAGGCTTTTTTCGATCACGAAGCCGGTGAGATACTCGATTGCCGGCTGCTGGCCGGACTGGAACCAGATCCAGCCGCCGAATGAGAGGCCGATTGCGATGTAGAAGGCCGACATCCACATGCTTTCCTTGACGCCGATTTCCTTCGTTTCCTTGTGAAGGATGCCAAGATCGAGGATGAGAAGCCCGAGCACGAGCGAGATGAAGATCGCCCACATCCATGCGGGCGTGCCAAGAAGATCAGAATGGAGGAATTCCATCAGTCAACCTTATCCGGACGAGGTTGGCTTTGAAGGGAATCCGACATCACGCAGTGTCCGGAATGCGCCAGAGGGGCCCGGATCCCGCCGGATAGATCGGTGCTGCACTAGCAGCATTCAAGAGCGTTGTTGACATTTCACCGTCATCCGCCTAAAGACCCGCCAGCACCGGGTGGCAACGCCCGGTGTTTCATTTGACATGTCCCGTGGTTTTCTCCGGACGCTTTCGTGAGAAACCTGTCAGGGCTCCAAGAGTGGGGTTCAAAGGAGGGCGTGTTTCCTTGACCGGTCCGGGAACGGATCGAGACAACAAACTGAAAAGGAAATACGATGAGCAAGCGCGCGTCGTCCAAGTACAAAATCGACCGCCGTATGGGCGAAAACATCTGGGGCCGTCCGAAGTCCCCGGTAAACCGTCGTGAATACGGCCCTGGCCAACACGGCCAGCGCCGCAAGGGCAAGCTCTCTGACTTCGGCGTGCAGCTGCGCGCGAAGCAGAAGCTGAAGGGTTATTATGGTGATGTGCGTGAGAAGCAGTTCCGCGCCATCTACGACGAAGCCAACCGCCGTAAGGGCGACACGTCCGAAAACCTGATCGGCCTGCTGGAGTCGCGTCTCGATGCGATCGTTTATCGCGCCAAGTTCGTGCCGACCATCTGGGCTGCTCGTCAGTTCGTCAACCACGGCCACGTCACGGTCAACGGCGTTCGCGTCAACATCGGTTCATACCGTTGCAAGCCGGGCGACGTCATCGAAGTGCGCCAGAAGTCCAAGCAGCTGGTTTCCGTTCTGGAAGCCGTTCAGCTCGCAGAGCGCGACGTGCCGGACTATATCGAAGTCGACCACAACAAGATGACCGCAACCTACGTCCGCGTTCCGAGCCTTTCGGACGTCCCGTATGCGGTGATCATGGAACCGCATCTGGTCGTCGAATTCTACTCGCGTTGATCGAAAATGGCCCCGCAAGGGGCCATCTTCCGAGCAGATTCAGGAAAGCCGCCTCATTTCGAGGCGGCTTTTTTCTTGTCCGTTTGTACCGGCTGTGCGTCGCTGGTTGCGGTTGTGTCGAGTGGTTGCGCGGTGGCGACAGGCGCTTCCTTTGGACCTTCGCCCATGCGGTTCCACGCATCCAATCCGGCAATCTTGTAGGCTTCCGCCAGGGTCGGATAGTTGAACGTGTTCTCTACGAAATATTCGACCGTGCCTTTCAGGTTCAACACGGCCTGGCCTATGTGGACAAGTTCGGTCGCGCCTTCGCCAACAATATGAACGCCAAGAAGCCGACGCGTCTTGAGGGAAAAGATCAGCTTGAGGAGCCCGGTCTCAAGCCCCATGATATGGCCGCGCGACGTCTCCCGGAAGCGCGCGATCCCGCATTCGTAGGGAATGCCGCGTTCCTTCATCTCTTCTTCCGTCAAGCCGCAGGTCGAGATTTCCGGAACGGCGTAGATCCCGTATGGGAAGTACTTCTGGGGTTCCTTGGCGATCGCGCCCACTGCGACGCGGGCAGCCACGCGGCCTTGTTCCATCGCTGTCGACGCAAGGCTCGGAAAGCCGACGACGTCGCCCGCGGCATAGATGCCAGGCACGGATGTTTCGAACGTTTCCGGATTGACCTTGAGTCGCCCCCGGTCGTCTGCCACCAGCCCCGCAGCGGCGAGGTTCAACGTGTCGGTTGCGCCGACCCGGCCGGCAGCGAAAAGGACCATGTCGGCAACGATCTTGCGACCGGTATCGAGTTTTACGGAAACCTTCCCGTCCGTCAGGCGCTCGACCTTCTCTGCCTTCTGACCGAGAAGCAGCTTCATGTTGCGGTCTCGCAGCTGGTAGGTGAAATCTTCGACGATTTCCCTGTCGATGAAGTCGAGCATGGTCGGCTTCGGATCGACGACCGTCACGGCGGCGTCGAGGGCGCTGAAGATCGTGGCATATTCGATTCCGATGACACCCGCCCCGATGACAACCAGCGTTCGGGGCAGCCTGTCGAGGTCCAGCAGTTCGTCGCTGTCGAGCACCGTCTTGCCATCGAAGGGCATGTAGTCTGGCCGAAACGGTCTCGTACCCACCGCGAGCAGGATGCTCTTGCCCGTGACGTGCACGGTCTCGTTGTCGTCTTTCAGTATCTCCAGCGTGTCGCGGGTCACGAAGGTTGCCTTGCCGCGGATGTGCTGGACGCGGTTGCGCGCGAACTGATGTTCGAGGACTTCCACCTCATGGTCGAGAGTAATGAGCAGGCGCCTGCGCAGATCCTCGGCACTTATCTCCTGCTTGACCCGATAGGCGCGCCCGTAGAAGCCGCGTTCGCGCCAGCCCGTGAGGTTGAGTGCTGTCTCGCGCAACGTCTTGGATGGAATCGTTCCGGTATGCACCGAGACACCGCCGACCCGGCGCCCCTGCTCAATGACGAGCACCTTCTTCTCCAGTTTGGCGGCCTGAATGGCAGCGCGGCGACCGGCTGGGCCGCTACCGACGACGATGAGGTCGTAATTTATCATTGGCACTCCGTCTCGAGATTAGTCCGCTGACCGGGGAGGCAGCGCTTGTAGTGTCCTTCTCTAGCCGATTATTCTAAAGCTTTGATTGCCACGCACCACCGCCTTGGATTCGGCCGGTCGCTCCTCAATCGGACGAAATTCCTTCGTGGCGCCACGGCATCTTGCTTGGCCCGTCCCGATGTCAAAGTTGCCGCGGCTGCATATCCGGTGACCGCATCGTGAACCTGGGCTGCGCGAGGAAGCGGCATACCGGCAATTCAACGGGCGCCTCGTCTCGCCTCGACCAGCATCCTGATCCGCGCGGCATCCATGCTCGTTGCCGGGTTGAAGATGACGAGGCCCAGATCAGGCCGCCCATCGACGGTGAAAGACGAATATTCGAGCCTCAGGTCTCCTTCAACCTCGTAGCGGAAGTGCTTGATCCCCTCGCCGAAATTGTCGACGGCATCATCCCGCCACATCATGTCGAAGTCGTGACTGAGCCCGCAAAGTTCATCGACCAGTGACTGAACCGTCTCCAGGGTGCCCGCGCGCGTCGCCTGGGCACGGAATGCCGCGACCGCGGCACGCGCATCCCGTTCCCAGTTTACCATATATGCTCGTACCCGGGCACTGCCGAAGACCAGCTTAAGGATGTTGCGGTCGGCGGGAGCAAGCGCCCCGTAATCCGCCATGACGGCGCAGGCGGCTTCATTCCAGGCAATGACGTCCCAAAGGGCCGTCCGAACGATTGCTGGACTGGCTTCCATGGAGTCGAGGACACGCTGCAACAGCGGCGTGACGGGTTCCGGAGACTGATATCGCGGCGCCGGCGGGCGATGCTGCGCCAGCAGGAACAGGTGCTCTCTTTCGACAGGATTGAGCGCGAGCGCCTTTGCGATCCTTTCCAGCACATCGGCGGAGGGCGCGCCTCCGCGCCCCTGTTCGAGCCAGGTATACCATGTGGCGCTCACATTGGCGCGTTGGGCGACTTCTTCTCGCCTCAACCCGGGCGTTCGCCGGCGGTTCAGCGGTATTCCCAAGGCGCCAGGATCAAGCTTCGCTCTGCGATCCTTCAGGTAGTTCCCGAGCTGATTATCGTTCTGAGCTGGCGTCATCGGCGGTCAGCCTGTTGGTTCGGATACCGGTATAAGGTCACGTCTTTTCCCGCGTTGCCAGAAGCCTATCACAGCATCGCTGAACAACTGAAGAGGACTATCATGCGTGTTTTTGTAACCGGCGCCACCGGCTTTGTCGGCTCTGCCGTGGTGAACGAACGTCTCGGGGCAGGGCATGACGTATTGGGACTTGCCGGCACCTCGGATTGCCGCTTGTCAGCCTAATCGAACAAGATGCTGCTCAGCATTTTGGCGGGTTTGCAGGCTTCGCTGGCATCGATGCCCCGACCTCAGGCAGATGGACCCGCGAAACGCTTGGCTAGGAGCCGCTGCAGCCGGGACTGCTCGCGGATCTGGACAGCGCCCCTACTTTCTTGGCGAGCGGGTAGGCCCCTAGATCAGCCGCACACCCTTCAGGCTGATGTGCCCGTCCTTGCCGATGATGATATGATCGTGCACCGTAATTCCGAGGGGCTTCGCGGTATCGATGATCGTCTTTGTCATGTCGATGTCGGCCCGGGAGGGTGTCGGGTCGCCGCTCGGATGATTGTGGACGAGTATGATCGCGGTCGCGGAGAGTTCCAGTGCGCGCCGCACCACTTCACGCGGATACACCGGCGTGTGGTCAACCGTGCCTTTGCCCTGAATTTCGTCGGCGATCAGCGCGTTGCGTTTGTCGAGGAAGAGGATGCGGAACTGCTCGCGCGGTTCGTAGGCCATGACCGCATGGCAATAGTCGATCACCGAAGACCAGGATGAGAGCACCTGCTTGCCGCGCAGTTCGCTCTTGAGGATGCGCTGGCCGACGGTGGCAACGAGCTTGAGGTCGAGGGCGACTGCTTCACCGACGCCCTTTACCTCCTGCAGCAACCCCGCGGGGGCTCCGAACACGCCGGCCAGTGTGCCGAAGCGGTCGAGCAACGCCTTGGCGGTCGGCTTTGTATCTCGCCGGGGAATCAGCCGGAAGAGCAGCAGCTCGAGGATCTCGTAGTCCGCAAGAGACGTATCTCCATGGTCGCGATACCTGGCCCTCAGGCGTTCCCGGTGGCCATGGTAATGCGCCGAAGCGTCCTCTGTAGCGGGTGCGGATTTCCCGACGTCCCTGCGAGTCGCCACCTGCTCGGCGAAGTATCCTCGTTCGTCGGCAAACAGATCCTCCAGGTCCGCAGCCTCACCTGGCCCAACGGCGTCCGATGAGGAGGACGATGGAGGTTTGGCCATGGTCAGCTCTTCAGGGCTGGCAAACCGGGACGATCGAGGCCGGCGGGTGAAAACGTGAAGACTTCACAACCCGTCGCCGTCACACCCACCGCGTGTTCATACTGGGCTGACAGGGAGCGGTCGCGGGTGACCGCGGTCCAGCCGTCGGAAAGCACCTTCACATGCGGCTTGCCGAGATTGATCATCGGCTCGATGGTGAAGATCATTCCCTCTTTCAGTTCGGGCCCTTCGTCGGCCCGCCCGTAGTGCAGGATGTTCGGCGAATCATGGAAGAGACGTCCGACCCCGTGGCCGCAGAAGTCGCGCACCACCGAACAGCGTTCCGCTTCGGCATAAGTCTGGATGGCTTGGCCGATCGCGCCGGTCCTGGCACCGGGTTTCACGGCCGCAATTCCTCTCAGAAGGCATTCGTATGTCACTTCAAGCAGGCGTTCCGCGGCGCGCTTGATCTGCCCGACAGGATACATCCGGCTCGAATCGCCATGCCACCCATCAAGGATGTAGGTGACGTCGATATTGACAATGTCCCCTTCGCGCAGGGGCTTGTCATCCGGCATTCCATGGCAGACGACGTGGTTGATCGAGGTGCAGACCGAATATTTGTAGCCACGGTAGTTCAGCGTGGCAGGCAGTGCGCCGTGGTCCATGCCGAATTCGAAGACGAAGCGGTCGATCGCACTGGTGGTGACGCCGGGCTTTACGATTGCCGCGAGTTCGTCCAGGCAGCGCGCCGTCAGCAAACAAGCTTTGCGCATTCCGGCAAAGTCTTCCTTCGTGTAGAGCCGGATCGCACCCGTGTTCTTCGGAGGGGCGGAAACCGCCTCGATATAGTTGACCATCGTTCTTCTCTCGCAGTTCCTTCGTTCATAAAGCAGCAGCCCCCGTGCCGTCCATGCCGATCAGCAAATTGTGAGCGGTTCACGGACCAGGCTCGTCAATGGGGACCAGGCCGGAGGGGATGATCGCTTCGCGCGAAATGCTACAGCGGATCGCATAAGCCTCCACGCCGCGGCACCTTGCGCGCCGGAAGGCGGATGCGTAGAGCGGATCGAGATCGCTACAGACCCGAAAGCGCTCGCAGTCGGAACGCTGGATCAGGTAGATCATCACCGCCCGGTGACCAGCTTCTGCCATGTCACCCAATTCCTCCAGGTGCTTTGCGCCTCGCTTGGTGATGGTGTCAGGAAATTCAGCAAGCCCGGGAATGCGGCTGAAGTGGACATTCTTGACCTCGACGTAGGCGTCCGACAGCCCCGCCCCGCCCGACAGCAGGAAGTCGATGCGGGAGTTGCGGCCGTAACGCTGCTCAGGCAGCATTGTCTCATAGCCGCTGAGGCTCGGGACAAGTCCCGCACGGATCGCTTCGGCGGCCAGCCTGTTCGGCAGGCCGGTATTAACGCCGACCAGCCTGTCCCCGACCTCGACCAACTCGAACACATGGCGGTATTTGCGAGTGGGGCTGTCGTGCAGAGACACCCAGATCCTCGAACCCGGCGTGGTCAGGCCACGCATGGATCCGGTATTGGGGCAGGAGCCGGTAAACGGGGTACCGTCATCGAAAACGGCGTCGAACAGGAAGCGCTTGTAGCGCTGCATCAGGATAGCCGGAATAAGGGGTGGATCGAAATGCATGAACGGCAGGGATTTCAGGCGCGATCGAGCACATAGGTCCCGGGCGCGTCGGCGAGCGCGTCCAGGGC